>JBGVPD010000074.1:0-29962 GCA_045126815.1 Eubacteriales bacterium | reverse complement strand
ACGTGGATTACTTACGCAACAGTGGGAGAAAATTTTTCTTTTATTGTGCCGTCCAGTTCCAACTATACTTTCAATGGTTGGAAGTATGGGGAGGAACTTTTAACAAATAGTAGTGGTGTGGGAGCCGATGTATGGAGTATTCCGCAGGATGTAACCTTAACAGCAGATTGCACACCGACGATGAAGATGATACAATTTGATACTGGGTGTGATACGCTCACGGTAGAGTCAATAACGCTTCCATATAAAACAAGAACGGAACTGTACTCGGAAGAAGATATGCAACGCGACGGATATATTTTTGCAGGCTGGTATGACGGTGTAAACGGAACGGGTACTCGGTACGCAACCGCTGATGGAAATATGGTGCGTGATTGGGACAAAACAAATACTCCTACAACATTGTACGCCAAATGGGATTTGGAAGAATATAATATACAATATATTCTTGATGGGGGCATTAACTCTACAGAGAATCCGATATCGTACAATACTGAATGTATAGATATAGTCTTAAATAACGCAACTAAAACTGGATATCGTTTTATGGGATGGTTTGATCCATTGGGAAATCGCATATTTACTATACCTACGGGAAGTTTTGGGGAAATTATTTTGACGGCTGATTGGGAATATGAGTATACCTTGAGTTTCACTGCGAATAATTTGTCTACAGATTATATGACAATTGATGGGCAATTTGAAACAATTAAAGCGATAAAAGGTGAAGAGATTGTTCTGCCGGATGTAAATTTTGGAGGCTTTATATTAAAATGCGGTAGCATTTATTATCAGCAAGGGACAAATTATACGGTTACTTCAAGTAAAAATTTTGAGTTGGTAGAAAAAAATAGAAGTCAACTTTATGATAGTACAACAAAGTATTATGAGATTTGGACATATAATCAGTTGAATAGTATTGTTCGCTCTTATTCTAGCAATAACTATATAATGAAAACTAATATTACACAACCTGAAGATACAAATTGGGAGCCAATCTCTACATTTACTGGTACCTTTGACGGAAATAACTATTGGATTAACGATTTAACCATTCAATATGGTTTGACGGGATCAAATACAACCGTAACAAGAGTAAACTATGGATTGTTTGAAGAAAACAAAGGAACTATAAAAAATCTTGGGATCTCGCAAGGAGCATTTGGGCTTTATAAATATACGGCCACATATTCTAATGTGCCTATATATTGTGGATTTATAGCAGCGAAAAATTCGGGTACTATTTCGTATTGTGAAGTGCTTGGCTCATTCTTCCAGTTTGCATATATTGCTCCATACATAGAATCCATTTCAGGTTCAATTTGTGGCTATAATACAGGACGAGTTGAATACTGTGAAGTATTTGAAACTGGAATCCAACTTACAACTGGTTTTGGTGGTGGTATCGTTGGTCATAACAAAGGCGGCACTATTACACATTGTGAAATAGCCTTGTCTGGGGTTTCGTGCTATCAAGAATTTGAAAGTGATACGGCTGATGGATATAGCTCTGGACATTATGGTGCGGTCGGTGGAATCGTTGGTTATGCTGAAGGCGGAACAATATCTTATTGTGATGTAGCTTCCAATGTTGATGTAGATTATAATGGCTTTCCAAGTGAAAGTAGAACTTTAGCACCTGAATTAGGAATCATAGCTGGTAGAAGTACAAACAGCACTATCTATACATCTAATGTGGCAGATGGTGCAACTGGTGCGATTAATGGATTATATGTAATTGAATGGGAAACTGGATGGTGGATTTTTGCGACAAAGCATAGCTGGAATCAAGCTCAGTATGTTGGTGGAACTGTTGGTAGATATGTATAATAATTAATTGGCTAGTATGAAAACCTTTGATATTATATTTAAAAATTGAAAGGCAATTTATATAGAAACGCTTAAAAATCTTTATAATCAAAAGGCAATTATGTTATAATATAATTAAATAATTGTAATCAATTGACAAAGAAACGGCGTTTTAATGTAATCAGTTTAAGGTATGGTATTAGAGTTTAAATAAAAAGATGGTTGAGGGCGTGTTTATCACGCTCTCTTTTCCATGTAATAAAAAATTTTTTAAAATTTGCGTAAAAAAGAAGAAGTAATTACGTCATATAAATGTAAAGTAATAAAAGATAGTATATACGCTTGTTTGTTTTTGGGTTTTATGATATAATTATTGGGAGGTATAGTCCAATGGGTTATTGTACTTATTTCGTAAAATCTAATTTTGGAGGTAATCTATAAAAAATATTCTTTTTAATTTTAAGTTTTTATGATATTAACTTGTTTGCCCAGAAAGATGATGGCTTTTCAACGCACATCAAAGCATCTAATCCAAAAGCTTTTCTGATATATCGGCTTGTAGATGAAGAGAAATTGGCGGATATCTCGTCCTTTAAAATGAAAATTGTAAATTATACGATCAACGAATAGCATTACATGATATGTGTGTAAAATAATGATTATTAGAGGAAAATATATATGAGTGAATATGCGGACATTTCAATAAAAAAATTATCCCTTACGTGGTTTCGGAACTATCTGAATCCCGATATCGTGGGTTTATTTTTTTCAGACAAAGATTTATGCATTACTCCTAACTGCAAAATTGAACCAGCTGACGAAGATGATGATACTTATACACAATATGTATATAAGACTTCGGTAAAAAAGGCTAAAGAAAGACTGGACGCTCGCGGATTTGGAGTGCTTAATTTGAAAAAGATTTTTAATGATAAGTTATTTCAAGTGGTAGATTATTCTCCGTTTCTAAATCATGTACACGTTGATTACGAGCAGCACGAAGAAATAGCTTTGGCGCGAAGTAAAAAAAGAGTATCATTCTTAAAGTGGAAGAATGCGATGCATAAAATAGTGTCCTATGAGTTAGAAAACGGAAATATAGGACAACGCGATTTGATCGTACCTTTAGCAATAAACACAGAATGCGAAAAAATCATCTACTATGCTTTGAAAGACGAGAATGCCGAATCTTTCTATGGTTTGCATACTGAACATGTACATATTGGATATATTTTTAGGCTAATTTTGGAAACGTGTAATGATTCTGATGAGATATTGTTAGATTTTTCTAACTTGCAGTACTGGGCAGTAGATTGTATACCTAAAGCAATCTCAGCGACGGAGGATGTCGAAAAAACTATTGTACTTGTGGAAGGCACAAGTGATAAGGACATACTTGAGTTTTCAATGCGGCATATTTATCCTCATCTTTCGGATCTATTTTACTTTATGGATTTTGATGATGCAAAAGGTGCAAAAAGAGATGGTGGAACATCCTTTGTCATAAAGAACTTAAAGACTTTTTATTTTTCAAAATTAAAATCAAAATTTATTGCCATATTTGATAATGATGCAGAAGGATATTCAAGCAAGTACAGTCTTTTAAATGAGATAAAACAATTGCCGGATAATTTTAGAGTTCTGCTTTATCCGGAAGATAAAATGTTTCATAGATATCCAACAATAGCACCTAACGGAAAGGTAATATTAGATAATATTATTGGTAAGGCCTGCTCCATTGAATTATATTTACCAAACAAACTTATACAAGATAACGGTGAGTATTTACCAATTGAATGGGAAGCCAGAAAGAAAATCAAGACTCTCTCTGGACGCGAAGAAGCCGTATACCAAGGCGCTATATCGCAAAAGACCGAAATAAAGGAAAAATTTCACGAACTGCGCAAGAAAGTTGAGAATGGACAAGAATTATTTAATCCAAACGAATGGCAAAGAATGAAAAAATTGTTAGATACAATCGTTTTTGCATTCGCAAAAGAATAATTAGAAGAATACTTTTTTAACTTTACGATATATTTTAGTTTTAGATAAAAATTGGCAGTGAATTGGCATAAAGTCGGCTTGAAAAAGCCTTTACAAATGCAAGTCAAGTATGTTATAATGGTATTATGAAATTATTGTAATCAGCAGACGAAATAGACGGCGTTTCAAATTCTTTTGAGACGGCGTTTTATTTTATATAAAATAAAGCTAAAAGGAGTATCAAAGACAATGAAAAAATGTCCACATTGCGGCGCTGTTCTTAGAGACGGCGCCGTTTCCATTTGCGAGGTTTGTAAAATGGATCTTGCAAGAGATGAAGTCAATCCTATTAACGTTCAAGACGAGTATTATAACGACGTTTTGCCCGATGACCAGAATAAGCAAGAAGAGAAAACGAAAAGTAATGCACCTATAAAGGTCGCGCTATTGCTTTTTGGAATGGGACTTGTTATTGCTACCTGTGTGGTTATGATGACAATGCTCGGATAAGGAGGTGCAATGCTATATATTTCAAAAGGAAAACTTGTCAAACGACGACGAAAGCAGGTACTTGTTTCCCGGTTTGGCGGTGGGCAGGTATTGAATGAATTGCAGTCCCGACTATGGCTCAATGGACTAACTGGGTTTGTTGAACCTATGGATAGTGAAGAGGAACAAGCAGTCCTATTCTTAATAAAGGAAGGGCTGGCAATTGCTTGTGAGATGGATACGGGGCGAGAACAGTATCTTACGTTAACAAAATGTATTTTGTGCGTCTATAAGAAAAAAGGCCGCACTTGGTTTTATAAAAAGCGTGAAAAAGAAGTCTTGTTATGGCTTCGATACCAAGGGATGCGACTAAGCATCGAAGAACTGATATTTTTGTTTGAGAAAAAAACAGCTCCTACGCCGGAGCGTTTAAAGAAGGGGAATGAAGAAGCGATTAGACGGCTTCTATACCCAAGCCCGATTATTATCGGGAATCCTTTAAGGAATGTTATGGCGGTTGCGCTGTGCAGGGATGAGATCATCAGCACGGTACTGAGTTTGTTAAAAAAAAGAGAAATCTTTTTAATATAATTGGAGGAATTTCTTATGAAAGAATTCTTTAAAAGTTTACCTTATGCAATGAAAAAGCATTTGCTAATTCGAAGCGGATTAAGTTTGCTCTTTCTAATTTTATTTACAATCGTATTACTCGTTGCAAGAGATTTTCTATTCGCTGTTCCGTGTTTAGGGGCAGCGATTTTCTTTCTTATCAACGTAGGAACATTATTGTATGATTGTCTAACGAACAACGTTATCGTAATCCAAGGCGAATGCTTGGAAGTAGAACGAACGAGATTTATGAAACGCACGCATAATGTCGTGCTTGCAGTAGGAATGGGAATAGTAAAAGTACCCGTTCGGCACCAGGTGAAAAGAGTGCAAGTCGGAGATATCGTTACGATATTTTTATCCTCGCGCACTTCGGTATATGAGAACGGAAATCAGCAAGTGATTTGCGGATATTACGCCATTGAAATAGAGAAGATGGCATCTTAAACAGTTTATTTTTATGTTTTTTTGGTATTTCTTAAGGAAATCCTTTGTTAACAATTGTATAGCCGAATAAACGGCAGTTTTAAATGTGGTTTCAACCGTGAAAGCGGAAGGAATAATAAATTTTTATGGCAGGGAGTAAAAGGCCCCTGCAAAGGAGTAACTTTATGATTAAAGTATCAGCGGCAAACGTTATTGTATCAAAAGGTTACAATGACACAGATGCGGTCAAGTTCAGTAAGAACGGCGACTGCGCAATGTTCAGGATCAGCGAGAAGAAGTATGATTCGCGTGAAGAGGACAACACCAGATGGATTAACGTAAACGTTAAAGCACTTGGTGGTATGGCTGAACGCGTGAAGAAGATGAAACTCGGCGCAGGTTCGAACGTAGTAATTTCCGGCGATTTGGACATCGAAACGTGGGAAGACGAAAACAGCAACAAAAAGAGTATGGCTGTTATCCTTCTTACGCATATCGAATACCAGTTCGGCGGAAGCAGCAATTCTTCGAAGTCTAAAAACGATGACGAAGACGAGGAGGAAGAGGAACAACCTAAGCCGAAAGCAAAAGGTAAATCCTCGGGCAAGAAGAATCCTGAAGACTCGGATAACTTTGAAGGTTATCAAGGGTTTGGGGATTTCTACAACTAAGGGTTAGTCCTACAAAAGAAAACGTATGGCGTACGGTAACTTCGGTTATCGTGCGCCTTTTTGCGTTTAAGGAGGTTTTATGACAAACAATCATTTTGGATGCTATCCCTTAGAAAAGAAAAAAGCCAAGTTGAAAAACGTATTGAAAGCCAAAACCCGTGAGTATCTTACGGAAGACGAGCTCAATGCAATTATCGACGCGGTGAAAGTAAAAAGACAATACCAGGTAAAGATGTATTTCGACAAGGAAAGCTTCACAAATACGCTAATTTATCCGAAGTTGGGAAAAGCTGAAGTGGTTCTCGGCAATGCTGTCATCGGCGATAAAATAGGCGATGGACGGCTTGTAGACGAAAAACAACCGACCGTGGTGATTGTCAGGAGAAGTAATTGTTCGCCCGAAAACCAAATTCATATCTTTGTACCAAAACAAAGGATGGTGAAAGAGTTGGAAGACGAAACGGCGCCTATGATATTGTGCGATAGAGAATGCGTGGATGAAAAGTTTATCTGCTCTCATATAGAGTGTGAAAAAAACTTTGTTTTCTGCGAGTTCTTTCCGCCAATAAAGGAGGTGGAACATGCGAAAGCCTAGTGACGTAAAAGGATTTGCGCAGGACACTTTTATTATTATTTGCTTGGTAATTTTTCTTAGTTTTATGTTTCGGTTTTGGCCGATTACCATTCTTGCTATTATCGCTTTGCTTGTAGTGCTTGTGGTGCGCGCTTGCAGAAAACAACCGCAAGAAGCAGAAGAAAAGATAGCAGAACAACCCAAAGAAAAGGAATCAAAGCTTATAACGGACAAGGAATTGTTTGAATTGGAATATGGTGTACTGACGTCAAAGGTATCTCAGCTCGTAGAGCAAGAATATCCCGGCGCACAGTGGATTTGGGAAAGACCGAACGTAAGAAAACTCTTGCAAAATGGCGAAGACGTATTTATCCGCTTGAATAAAGCGGGGGGATATCGCCGTGTAAAGGTGCTTATAACAAATCTATTCGTGCAAGGATTGGAGGTAATGCCATACACAAACGAACAGCAAGTTAAGCCTATCGAAGAAAAAGAACCGAGTGCAGTAGCGGATGAGCCTTTGAAGGTGAATTACGAACTGATGGCGTTCGATTGGGTGGAGAATCACATTGCCGAACTGAACGAACGTTGTAATAACGCGATCGGGGACGGTAAGGACAGTATTTTACTAACGGCGGAAGAGTTGCCCGTTCAGGAGAGCTGGGCAAACATTTGCGAAGAGCTCAAGCGAATGGACCTTAGCGCTGTTGAGATGGTTCCGGAAGGAATAAAAATTACATTACTGCAATAAGCAGAAAGGATTTACAAATGAGTATTAACGTTAATAATTTATTTAATTTTAGTAGGAGTTTACCCGCGCCTTTTGATAAAGCGCCGAGGAAAGTAAAAGTCTCTTCCGTCTATGGCGATAAAACGGAATCCACGCTCAGTATGACGGTGATTAAAGCGTTAAACGCTATTTGTTCCGCCATGTCTGGTACGGGAAGAGGCGCTGTAGGTACGACGGCAGACGAAAAATGCGTCGCTGAGTATGCATCGTCGAACGCCGGTGAGTTCCACTTGGTTGTTTACGATGCCGATACGGGTAATTTAAGCGCAGGTGTTTATAATGAAAACACAAAAATGCTGGAAAATTACATTATGAACGCCAAAAACAGAGACGGTGCAGCCGTGATGATGGCAATGTTTCCCGCACTCATGTCGGATAAGGAATTTGAAGAGAATTTCAAAAATTATTTTACACATTATTTGACGGACTTTTCAAAATTAGATGATTCGACGAATGCAGCTGCGATATTATGCGATAACGCTTATCGTCGAATCAAGGACGAAACGTGTTCGGCGCATTTAAAAATCAATATCGACGCGGCCGGGAACTTAACGAGAATTTCAAGGGCACAACTGGATTCGGGTGTATTTGCCCCGAAGAATGTGCAAGCAGGTGAGTTCAATATCCTTGCGCAGTTAAAGCAAGCAGGAACGATTAAAAAAGCCAAAAAGATTATAGACGTTTCGGCGTTTGAAGGGAAATACAATTTCCACACGAGAGCATTTTCGGCTTTAGAGAAATCGCTGATTCCTAAACTTCCCGAGTGGTATATCGTACCGCAGGTAGTAATGGATATTTGTAATCACGCTCAAAAAACGACTGGCAGACCTACGCAAATGCGTAACTTTTTATTGCGTGGCGAAGCTGGTACGGGTAAGACAATGGGTGCAAAAGCGATTGCGGCAGGGCTTGGACTTCCGTACATGAAGTATACGTGTTCGGCTGGAACGGAAATTTTTGACTTTATCGGTCAGATATTCCCTGATTCCGAGAACGTTTCGACGGCAAACGCTGAGCTGGATAAAGAACGTGAAGAATTAAAGGCAATGGGCGGAATCAATTATGAGAACGTTGCAAAGCTTATGAATTTGCCGGATTTGGAAGATATAGAGTTCGATCCTTCGGGCGTATATCTGAAATTAACGGGAAAAGAAAAGCAAGACGCAACGACGCAAGATTGTATGGCGCTCGTTTTGAATTTGGTTACGGATAAAATTAAATTGTTATCCACACCAAAAAAGGAAGGAGAGAACAAAGGGCAAACGTTTAGGTACGTGGAAACTGATTTCTTGAAAGCATTGAAACACGGTTACGTTGTGGAAATTCAAGAACCGACCACGATAATGCAACCCGGCGTGCTTGTTGGTTTGAACTCGCTTTTAGAGCAGGAAGGCTCGATAACTTTGCCTACGGGTGAGATTATCGAAAGACATCCCGACACGGTAATCGTCGTCACGACGAACGTAAGCTATGAAGGCTGTCGTGGACTTAATCAGTCTATCATCGACAGAATGAGTATGGTTTGCGACGTGGACTTGCCTACGCCCGAAGTAATGGTTCAACGTGCAATGAGTGTTACGGGAGCAACGGACGAGTTCCAAGTTTCTCAAATGGTACAGGTTGTCAACGATATGGCTAAGTATTGTAAAGAAAAGAGTATAACGGACGGTACAATCGGTATGCGAAGCTTAATCGACTGGATTGTAAGCGCAGAAATTACGGGAGATATCTACGAATCTGCATTATACACCATCGTGAGCAAAGCAACGTCGGATGAAGCGGACCGTGAAGCTTTGCGAATAGCGGTTTTAGAACCTATCTTTTCAAAGCGGTATCGTAAAAAGACAGCATAAATAATACAAGGAGGATAAAATTACTCTTATGGCAAGAGTGAATCACAAATTGGTTAGGCAGCGTTTAGATGAAAAACGAAGCAGCATAACCGATAAACAATTCTTCACGTCCCGACTACTTGCGGGGCATTATGAGGATATTGTAGATGCACAAACGCGGCGATATCAATATAATCGTCGCGTGAGAGTGCGTTTGTTCTGGGAACCGGATTTAGGTATGGTGGCAGATACGGATGATTTTCTTATTAGAATCAATACGGGCAATAAACTCGTAACGGACGTAGTAGGAAGAGAAAACCGATATCAAATCGTAAGCGGATTATTTGCGCACGAACTTGGTCACGTACTTTATACGGATTTCCCTATGATGCAAACGTACGCAAACTATTTGGCGAACGGAAAATGGTATCCGCAAGTACCTGAAGCAGACAATTCTCAAGAAGAGCTCAACGAGCTGGATTTTTGGAAATACGTAAAAGAAGACGAAAGGAACTTACTTGCAGTACAAAATATTGCATTGAAAACCCTTAACGTTATCGAAGACGGATATATCGAAAACTGCGTATTGAACAGATTTCCCGGCACGCTTGGGTATGGTTTGGAAACGCTTCGTGAAGTACATTTTAATAGAATGGATACCGTTACGCAACTCAAGGAAGAAGAAGCAGAAGGCAAGATTCATATTTTTGAGAGTTTGCTTCAAGTAATCCTTTCCTACGTCAAATTCGGAGAAATTAAGTATGGTGACGAATCGTTTGCGGATTATCGCATCCAGACGGTATTTGAATTGATACCTGTATTGGATAAAGCGTTATTTGCAAGAAACAGTCGTGAACGCTACAACGCCGTAAATAAAATTATTATTAAATGTTGGCCGCACATGAAAAGCTTTTGTGAGTACTGTAAAGAAAAGCAAGACGCGTCTGGCGGTGCAGGCGGTAGCGGTTCCTTGGAAGAAGCAATCGATGAAGCATTAAAAGGCTTGATTGGGAGTTCTACAATTGGTAAAGGCACTACGATGTCCGTTGGAGATAACGTTGGCGAGGAGACAGAGGACGAATCTACAGCATCTAAACGTGCAAGCACAAAAAAGAATGCTGAAGGCGAAGACGAAGAGGATGAAGATTCTAATTCTGCTAACGGAACCGGCGGTTCGAATGATGAATCGGAAGACGAGTCGGAAGGCGAAAATAGCGCTGAAGGAAGCGGACTCTCGATGACTGGCGGTAGTGGCGGTAAAAAACAGGACGTAACTTCAGAAGAAGGCGGACGCATACCGTATCATGATACCGATAACGTGTATAACCCAGACGACGGCGAAACGGAGTACAATGACGAGTATGAGCGTGAAAAGTACGATAAAGCGGCTTCGGATATCGAAAGGGTTTTAGATGCGATGGCAGAAAAAGCAACTTGCGAGGCTTTAGAGGATGAACGCTTGGCGGAATTGAATGATTTTGCGCAAAACGTTTCTTATGGCAACGTGCACTCCGGTGTAAGGGTACGTGTAAACCGTATCTCGGAAGTGGATGAAGACCTAATCGAACAATATCAGCGCATATCCGCTCCGCTCATCACTATTTCCAAACAGTTGCAAAGAAGTATTGAAAAACAACTTAAAGAAAGCCAACGTGGTTCTAAGCAGACGAATTTATTATTTGGAAGACGCTTGGATTCGCACGGCTTGCACCGTAACGACGGTAAGGTGTTTTATAAGAATAATTTACCGAGCAAAATTGAATTGGCGGTCGGGTTATTAGTTGACGAGTCCGGCTCTATGTATTGTGGCGATCGTGCGACGTATGCACGTGCGGCTGCTTTGATTTTATACGATTTTTGCGATAGTTTAGGGGTTCCTGTAACAGTCTACGGGCATTCCACGAGCTATCCGACAGGAAAATCGGTGGTAGAATTATATTCGTATGCAGAGTTTGACAGCATAGATAATCTGGATAGATACCGAATTATGGATATCCAAGCCCGTGATAGCAATAGGGATGGAGCAGCGCTTCGTTTCGTTGCGGAAAAGCTCTTGAAAAGACCAGAACAAGCAAAGCTTTTAATTTTGGTTTCGGATGGGCAACCGGCGGATTACGGGTATTCGGGTTCGGCGGCTGAAGAAGATTTGCGTGGTATTAAACAGGAATATACACGGAAAGGTATTACCTTTGTCGCAGCGGCAATCGGGGATGATAAGCCGAGTATTGAAAGGATTTACGGGGATTCCTTTTTGGATATTACCGACCTTAATCAATTACCGACGAAACTTACCGCGGTTGTAAAACGGCATATCCGTGTATGAGTTGAAAGGCGTAGGCAAGTGCTTGCGCCTTTTCTATTTTAACCAAGGAGAAATATTATGATTATAAAAAAAGGCACGGTCGTTTTTGAAACGACGCAGTTGGACATTACCGACCCTGGTTACGATAAGAACGTTTGGTGTAGGATGAAAGTGGATATTGTTCCCGGCGAATACATCTATAAAGCGTATATTCGTAAAATTAAGGACGGCGGTAATCGAGTAACACAATTGAGTATAATCAACGTTTCCGCTAAAAGCAGAGCGAGGATTGGTAAATTAGTTGGAGAGATTGGTGTGGATGCAGGGCTTGCAGGATTTTTTGAAAACAAGCCCGATTATGATTTTGACCAGTGGCGAAAGATTTGCGAAACGCTGGATGATTTCAAGTTCGTCTACGAAGCCAAGAAAGACAACGAATTACGTTGTAACGGTGTTTTTTCAAGTTCTGGATTGGGAGACGGATGTTATCCTGTTTACGAACTCTTGGATTGGAAAGACAACCGTTGCGGTTATACGATTCTCTTTATTTAGGAGGGAAGTATGGTTATATTCAAGAATTTACTGGAAGACTCTTATATCGATTTAAATTACGGAATCGTAAGAAAGGATAAAACGTTGTTCTGTTTATGCGGATGCAACGGCACTTTCGAAGAGGAAGACTATGAAATCGTAGAAGAGAACGCAAAATACAAAAAAGGTCCCATAGTAGGGATTTATCGATACACTAAGGAGAAAAAAGTATGCATTATTTAACGTTTGTAGCGGTGGAAATTCCGCCGTATGTAGAAGATTTAGAAGAAAATAAAAAAGTAGAACAAGCCATTGTGGACTTGCGTGAAGACGATGCCCAAGAAAAGATAATGAAGGATATCTATTTGGAGTGTTTGTTTGAACGCAAAACGACGTTTGGCCGATTGGTAAGCGATGCCGTGGATGAAACGCTCGCTCCGTTTGGACAAGATTCCGAGGATTATCAAGAATTTTTTGATATGACTGAAGAAATCAAACAGGAATATGAAAATGGAAAAGATGATTTTTATAAAACACCTGATGGTAGGTTTAAGAGAAATTTCTATTCCTTAGATGGACATCAGTTTGTAGTACGCGACAAAAAAGTGTACGAGTACGTAGGTAAGGGAAAACGCCGAGAACTTCGCACGAAACTTGCGAAAAAAATGAAAGCGTATCCAAACTATCCTAACAAAAAGGCTTATAAGTCGTTCGAGGATTATGCCGAAAACGGAAGACATGTAAACTACGACGAGAAGAACAAGGCTTATGGTTATTATTGCAATCCTGACACGGTTTACGACTGGTATGCAATTGGCGGACGCTGGTTTGATTGCCTTTTGGTAAAGGATTCTTGTGTAGAAGTTTATCTTTGCGATAAAAAGCGTGAGGATGGACCCTATGCACCTAAAGGTTATAAGTGGGTTGCGGGCGCTCGTATGAAAGATATTGAGTGGGATTTGATGTTGAAACTTAAAAAAGACCGCTTAGTAGAATCGTATGAGAAGTACAAGAAATGGTTTGCTGAAAAGGTGCTTCCTGAAAAATCGTATTGCACGTTGTGTAGCGACGGTATTCGTTCTTGGAACGGTATGGAGTATTGCGACGGAGATACTTTAGAAGCATTTTTGGAAAGAAAGGGAATATCGCCTGAAGTGAAATATCCGTCTATTTGTTATGGGTATTTCTACGAAGGTTCGTACAACGAACGTTGGTGTTATACTACGGCTGAAGAGAAAGGACACGACCGCCCTGAGATAATCTGGCAAAAAGAAGTGGACATGTATCTTGACGGATTAAATCCTGATGACGTTTTAGTGGGCGTCGATATCCATATATAAGGAGGCAGTTTATGCATGTATTGAATAAAGTGCTTGTTTATAAGGAAAAAGGGTTTGATTTTAACGTTCCTGAAGAAGAACGTATAAGTGAGGCACGCTCCATTGCCGAGAATGAAACGGAAGACTATTGGGGTCCCGTTTATGATTGGAGAGAAACCGAAAATGCAGGGCGTTGGTCGGATGAGTATCCTAAGCAGGTGTATTTTGCTCAAGATGATATCGATTGGTTTATTGCTGAGATAAACGAAGCAGTAAGCAGTCAAAAACTTGAATTAAATACGTATTTGAAGGAATTGAAAGAGAAGATGGGAACAGACCTTGAACAGATTGTTTCTATTCTTATGGGAGATACACAACCTTCCGAAGAAACGAATATTTCAAGCGGATTTTTGTCTTTTGCCTTGTTGAAAATTGCGAAACTTGTACATGGTGACTATAATTGCGATTCTTACATTTATAGTACCGCTGATAGTTCGGCGCGGATTTATCCAGAAGATATTGAACACATCAAACAAGAGCCTGATAAATGGGCGATGGTAATGTTCGATTATCACTTCTAAGGAGGTAAATATGCCGAATTGGTGTGAAAATTGTCTTTTAATCAAAGGCACGAAAGAACAACTGAAACTCTTTATCAAAAAGAATATGGGTTATCCCGCGCAATACCCGCCTCAATTAAAGGGCGAGAAAAGGCAACGTTCTAAAAAAGTAAAGTATTTTTGTTTCAATGCAATGGTAAGAACGCCAAAAAAAGTAGTTAAAATCGGCTATGACGGAGGCAAAAAAGTATCCGAAGAGTTAATGGAAAAAGCGAGGAAAACAGGCGAAGACGTATTTCCGATTGACGGATTTAACTGGAATATAGCAAACTGGGGTACGAAATGGGATATCGATCACCAAAAAATTACAAAAAAACGTATTACTTGGGAAGGAGATGAGCAAATCCATTTATATTTCAGTACGGCGTGGAATCCACCGTTCCGTTGGTTTGAAAAAGTCGTTCAAGCTTTTCCTAAGCTTGAATTCAAAATGAACTACTGGGAACCGGGAATGTATTTCGGTGGAGTGCTTATCGGTAAGCAAGGTGAAGCCACTTGCAAAGAATACAGCGAAGCGGAATGTGAAAACGCTGAGTTCTTTGGACTGGCAGAGTAAACAATAAGGGCGGGATATTCTTCCGCCCTTAAATAATTAACAGGAGGAATTTTATGTTAAATAAAGAATTATTAGAAGAAATAGCCCAAACTTCTATGCTCATTGAGCAAATTGTAGATAGAGCAGAGAAACTGAAAGTCCTGAATATGGACAGAACGGTAGCTTGCGCGTTTATGGTGATGGCAAACAAGCATTACGACTTGGATTTGCAAGCCATGTTAAACGGCAGTGATTTCGATTTTTTGCATGATTTTACGCAAATACCTCAGCATTTCCATAAGGAAACGGGAAGTTTTGACGATCGGTTTTTGCCGAGATTTTCAAAGAAAAGTTTGAGTTAACAAGGAGAATTACAAATGATAATAAACAAACAAGGTGAAGCCTTTGACTATGAAGGCAAAAAGTATATTGTAGGCGAAGATGTATATGCGACGGAATCGAGCTATTACGGCTTGATTGGTATTATTAAAGAAATACGTACGGATGCGGATAAGGAAACGGATAATCCCGAACCTGAAATCTATTGCGATTTTTACGAACCTGTATTGCAGGCGGATAAAGAGAGATTGCAAAAAGAGTTTGACTCGGAGTATTATGCTCTTGACGGTATCATTATGGCGCCGTCGATGCTTGTTCCGATTCGAGAAGGACATTGCGATGGTAAGGAAAACTTCGGAAAAATCTATCTTTTGCAAGAAGATTGGAGTTATGACGGCGACGGGCAAGAAGTGAATTCTATGGCGTTTACGAATATAGAATCCGCTTTTATGTTCTTACGTTATCGGCTTTATCAAGAAGCAGAAGACGGAAGCATTTCGTCATACCAAAACAATGAGTCTATGCAAGTTGATGAAGGCAACGATTGGTACGAGATATATTTGGATGGTTTTTATAACGACGACCATTACAATATCCGTATCGTTGAGCTTTCGCTTGCAATGTCGGAATCGTATTTGAAGTCGTTGACGGAAAAGGTAATTGCTATAGAACGCCGCGAGAATCTTATCGAGCAAATCGAGCAGTGGGAAGAAACAGGTGAAATGACGGACACACAATACAGCGCGGTTATTAACGATGAAACGTTGTCGGAACGTATTGGAAAAAAACTTGCGGACGATGAGTTCTATTGGGATAGTTATTGGCAAGCAGTTTCGGAAGTTGCTTCTGATTTGATAGCAAAGCACACCAAAAAGGAGTAGCGCTATGACGAAGAAACAATATCGAAAGAAGTGTCAAAAACTATTTTGCAAAGCAAAACGCCTTGGCGTAAAACTCAAGTTCCACCAAGACTGGTTTCACCATCAGCGCTTAAATTGTTTATGGCACGGTGGAACGGTAGCGGAAATTATCGTATCAAAAGAATTTGCCATTGAGTTGAACGCATACGGCGACGTAAGAGCTACGTTGTATGACGAACACGGCGAAGAACTTGCTTATTCTAAGGACAAGTCTAACACCGGAGCTTTTGAAGACAATATGTATCCGTATTTGACCACGGATAAGCAGTTGAAAGAAGCTTTGGAGAAGAACCTGCTTAAATTAGACAATAATAACTGGATTGAATATGACGGTTACGTGTTGGATAAGAAAACGGGTAAAATGGAATTTGTTGACCTTGGAATGATTGTCGATAATATCGTAGACGACGATATACTTATCGCCATTAAAGAAGTTTTAGATTCTCTTGAACAAGTCAAGGAAGAAATCTTATGGGTTGCAAGGGAGGACAAATGATATGGGTTCTGTAATGGATTATGTAGCTTGTCCTCAATGCGGTGGAACTATGTTTACGGACTATTACTATAAATCCTGTGAAGAATACTGGGTATGTAAACGTTGTGGAAAACATGGTAAAGTAGAACTCGTTCGTGATGATAACGGTCACGTTATTTATGACGAAAAAGGTAAGGTGCAGTATACGGAAGAAGACGTAGCTGGTTTTGGTTGTGCGAAATTCGCAATTAAGAACCACGGGGCGTCGTTATCCTGTTTTAAGGCACCAATTACCGAAGAGGATAAAAAGGCGTTCATGGAGGCGCTGGAAGATGAAGAGGTAGACAAAGAACATTCTTATTTGAGTTCGTGGAACGCGGAAACGGAAAAAGTCGAGATGATATACGGTGAAGATCCGAAACTGTTTGGGGAGGATGAAGACGTATGAGTTATCATACTTGGATTACGTACGGTTACGGCGTTAGAACGGATAATATTAAGGTAAAATCTTTGGAAGCGTTGCAAAATCTCATAGCGCTTGCGCCTTTGGCAAAGGAAGATTTTAAGAACTGGTTTGAAGAGAATCACATTAAAAGTCCTACTATTGAGGATTATTACGAGTATGATGAAAACGACGGATGTCACCTTGCAGCCATATTAAGAATGGTGATTTTAGAGACGGAAGGCGTAGATTTTACGGCTTGTAATAATTTCAGTGACCAAGATTTTCTTCTTTACGAACCGATTTATCCTTGGGGATTAACCGAGATTGATAAAACGATGACGAAGGAAAAGCTGGAAAGTATCTTGTGTAAGTATTTATCAATGATAACGGAAATCGTCCCTGAGTTTGGGTATCAGGAAGCGGAAAACGGCGGCTAATAGGTCGCTTTGACTAAAAATTAGATATGGAGGTAATTATGGGTTTCTTATATTTTATGCTCGGATTTATTCTGGGTGGAAATTTAGGGGTAATCGTAATGGCGCTTTTTAAGGCGAATAAACGTAACGACTAAATTACCTTCTTGTCTATGATTCCATTTGTATATAAGCGAAAGCTTTTATAACCATTTATTTGTTTTATTGTTTGGTTTTATGCCAACTATGTTATCATGCGTTGCCACAGAGCGACGCCTTTTTTATTACAAAATCAAGACGGTGTGAGTCCGTCAAATAAAATACAAAGGAGCATAGATATATGCAAAACAACAGCAGATGTGTGGACAGTTACAGCACAACATTTGACTCGTTTCCTATGATGCTTGGGTATCATAAGGAATTGAGCCAGAACAGCGAGTGGACGCAATGCCCGATTAAAGAATTAGGCGTTGAACCGCTCGACAGAAGGTCGGAGGCCTTTGCAAATATGGATATGTTTGCAGAAGGCGTAAGTGAGGAAGCGGTAGAAGACACGGCGGAAAATCTCGGTTTAGCATTACGCTTGAACGGGAGTTTATATCCGCTTAGAACTACCGCCTACAAAAGTCTATTGGATAGAGCTAAAATCAACGGAACAGCTCTTCCCAAACTCCCCAGAAAAGATTTGGCGGATATCTTGAATGCGTGTTTTAACGTGCATAAAGAACAACGTGCCTTGGTCTTATTAAGGGGTGAGAAAGCAACGGCTGTGCATTCGGGGGATGAACGTGATTATTCCGTATTACCGATTGACGAGCTGTTAGAAACGTTGCAATCGAAGCTTGATGAACGCTTCCCTGGAAATGAGTTCAAAGAAGGGTATAGCGATTATTCGATTTCGGGCGCAACTTGGAGTATGCCTAAGCAGAAGGAAGATTTGTTGGGCACGTATTCGAGAACGCTCGCGCTGCATGGGAAAACGTCGGTTGCGAAGAATCTCGTTCCCGGTATTCAGTTCATAACTTCGGATACTGGTATGGCGTCGGCGAAAGTGGCGGCGCTGCTTATGGGCGATCAAAACCCTATCCATATCGGAAGCTGTTTGGCGGTAGACCATAGACGGCAGATGAAAGTGGTGGATTTTGAAGAAGCTCTGGATCAACTGTTTGCGCAGTTTGGCGATAACATCAAAAAGCTCCAAAAACTGTTGGATATTCAGTTGGATTATCCTATAAATGCTATGACACGTATTTGCAAAAAGCTTGTAATGCCTAAAAAAGAGGCGGTAGAAGCAATTGCGATGTTTGAAATGGCGTTTGGGGACGGTCCTGCTACGGCGCACGACGTGTTTATGGGAATGCAGGAAATACCTTATCTTTTGAAAGCGGATAAAGCCCCTGAGAGCAAAATCTTGGCAGTGCAGGAAAGCATGGCGAGAGCATTGAACTTAAATTGGGCTGAGTACGATTTGGCAAAGGGGGTAGAGTACTGATGAGTGCGCCTATTATCTTATGTGATACCGCAGGTATGGATAGGAAAACTTGGTTGGCGTGTAGAATGCACGGCCCGAAAGGGGATATTCCTTATACTGTTGGCGGTAGTGACGTAGCGGCAATCTTTGGCGTATCGCCTTGGACAACGCCGTTGGAACTTTGGCGTATTAAGAAAGGTTTGATGGCTCCGCCGGTAAAAGCAAACGACAAACAGCTCATGATGGGACATTTACTTGAACCGATTGCAGCGCAGTTGTATGCAGAAAAGACTGGGGATACCGTCTATGAAGACACGAACCTTTACCAACACGCCGACCATCCGTATGCACTTGCGAACTTTGATAGACGACTTATTCGCAAATCAAATGGTGAGCAAGGTATACTGGAATGTAAAAGTACGTCGTATCATAAAGCGGATGCATGGGCGCTTGGCGCTTATCCGTTGTATTACGAGTTTCAATTAAGATTTTATTTGGCTGTTTCCGATTTGAATTTTGGAGCGTTCTCTGCTGTTTGGGGGAATAATCCGGAGACGGATTTGGCAACGCCGAGTCTTGTTCGGGATAAAGCAAAGGAAGATATTATCTTTGAAAAACTGGATGAGTTTATTTGGAGCTTGGAAAACGACAAACCGCCTACGATGCAGGACGTAGCACCAAAATTGGCTTTGGAATCTTTAGCAAGGATATATGGGAACAGTATTCCTGGTCTTCCTACTATTGAGTTTCCGAAAGAGTATGAAGCCGATTTGAGAAGAATTGCTCAGTTGCAGGGGGAAATCTCTGAACACAATTCTTTAGCAAGGAAATTAGAAAAGGAGGTAGAAGCGCATTCGGTGCGAATCGCGGAATTGATGAAGGAACACGAGTACGGCGTTTTGGAAACAACGTCGGATAAACTTTTAATCGATTTCGTAACAAAATCTAAAACAACAACGGATAAGGATAAGCTGAAAGAAATATATCCAACGGTTTTCGATGACGTTCAAAAAACAACGCATAGTAGAAAACTCAAGGTATCTGTTGCAGCTATCTAAAACAGGAGATAGGATTATGAATACTAAAACATTCAATCAATCGCCTTGCGTAAACAAAATGGACAAGGGGGAGCGGATTTATATCTGCTCTCCGCTTCGTTCTAATACTTCGCAGGGTTTGGAGGTTAATATGCAGGCGGCTCGAAAATATATGCAATATGCAACCGATAAGTTTCAGAAAAGAGCTATGGCGTTGCACGCATACCTGCCTTACGTCTTTAACGATGATATTCCTTTTGAACGTGACCTTGCGTTAAAGCTTGGTCTTGACGTCTTAACGGTGAGCGACGAGCTTTTCGTGTGTGGGAATAAAATCAGTGAAGGGATGAAAGGTGAGATTGAGCATGCTGCCTTGCACGATAAACAAATCACCGTCTTTAACAAAGAGATTTATAACGACGTGCTGATGATTGTTGCAGGGAGTGGTTCTCAGCGTTTTTCCATAAAACTCAATACGGATAATCCGTTATTGGGAATGCCGACGGAAAGCGTTGTGAAAGATATTGCTATGGCATAGGAGGCGGGTATGTTATGTGAATTTGAACGCGTCATCTATCCGCCCGGCTTAAAGCCCGGTGCTATTGCAAATTACATGGTTGCACTTTATAACCCTTGCGAAAAAGTGGTTGACGGTTCTGGAAACAGAGTTTTTCAGATAAAAGCCGTCGGCTATTGTCTACCGATGTCGGATAAGATACGGTATGATATGCAGGGCAAGTGGAGTAAAAATTCAAAACACGGTTTACAGTTTGAAGTCGAAACGTATGATGAAGTTATTATCCCGTCTAAAGAAGGGATTATTTCCTACCTTTCTTCGGGACAAATTAGCGGAATCGGACCAGCACTTGCCAAGCGTATTTACGATACGTTTGGGGATACAACGCTGGACGTTTTGGATAAAGAACCCGAAAAACTGTTGACGATTTCTGGGATAAGCCAAAAGAAATTAGAGAAGATTCGCGATTCGTATTTGGCGAACCGTGGAGCAAGAGACGTCGTTGCGTTTTTAACGCCGCACGGTGTTTCCGCAAACCGCGCTGTAAAACTGTATTTGGAGTACGGCAACAAGACAATGGATATCGTAAAAAATCATCCGTATCAGTTATGCGAGCTTGCTGGTATTGGTTTTTTAACCGCCGACAAGATAGCAAAAAGTATGGGTGTAAGCGAATTATCCGTTGAACGAGTTGATGCTGCGCTGATTTATACCTTAACCGATGCGGAATCTAAAGGGCATTTATGTATGGAAAAGCACGCTTTTGTAAAGGCTTGCTTGAAACTTTTGGATACAAAACGTCTGACGGAAGAAATGGTGGCAAACCGCGCTGCAAAGTTGGTTCACGAGAAAAAACTTGTTTGTTATGACGAGTTTGCTTACCGTGAAAAAACAGCGATAGCGGAATCCGCATTGAGCTTACTTGTAAAAAGACAGCTTAAAAGCGTACACGGTAAAGAATATACCGATTTAGACGCGGAGCTGGATGAAGAAGAGCGTAAACTTAAACTGCGGTTGGCGCCGGAACAACGAGACGCTGTAAAAATGGCGTTAACGAAAGGATTATCTATCGTAACTGGCGGTCCCGGTACAGGGAAAACCTTAATTCAAAAGGCAATCTTGGATATCTATTCAAAGAATTATCCCGATTCTATTATCGCGTGTTGTGCACCCACGGGTAGAGCGGCAAGGCGAATGGAACAGTCAACGGGCAGGCCGTCTATGACAGTGCATAAGCTTTTAGGCTTGTTTGCTGGTGACGACGGTGCTTTTGACGGAGCGGATGAGATTGATGCGGACCTGATACTTGTGGACGAAGTTTCAATGCTGGATATATATTTAGCAAAGATGCTGTTTGAGTCTGTTAAGAAAGGTGCACAGTTAATTTTAATCGGCGATTCCGATCAGTTACCCTCGGTTGGTCCAGGTGCTGTGCTTAGTGAACTCATTGCGAGCGAAGTCGTTCCCGTTGTGCGTTTGGATAAAGTTTTTAGACAAACGTCAGGGAGTAGGATTGCAACCAATGCTAAACTGATACGGCACGGTAATTTGAATTTAGAGTACGGGGATGATTTTCAATTTATTGACTCCCCCGATATTAGCGAATCGGCACAAACGATTGTCAAAATATATTTGGAAGAGATAAAAAAATACGGAGTGGATAGCGTGGCGCTGTTAACGCCGTACCGTCAAAAAACGGATACGGGCGTAAATGCATTGAACGTGCTTATCCAAGACGAAATCAATCCAAAACAGTTTGGCAAGCAAGAAGTGACGGTAGGAAAGAAGACGTTTCGCGTTGGTGATAAGGTTATGCAAATCAAGAATCACGAAGACGTGAATAACGGGGATATCGGTTACGTAGAGCGCATTTCTCACATGGGAAATGAAGTGGCCGTAGAAATTGATTTTGGCGACGATAGAAAGAAAACCTACGACGCTCAAGATATGGATATGGTCGATTTGGGCTATGCGTCAACCGTACACAAATCACAAGGTTCGGAGTATGCGTCCGTTATTATCAACATCCAAAGCGCACATCATATTATGCTGACTCGACCTTTGATTTACACGGCAATTACGCGTGGAAAGCAAAAGGTAATTATTGTTGGCGAACGAAAGGCGCAATGTATTGCGATTAAGCGAACGGATACGGAAAAGCGCGGGACTTGTCTTGCGCGGAAATTAAAAGAAATTATTAAATCATAGGAGAAAAAATTATGACTATTATGGAACAATACCAAGAACAGGTAAAAGAACTTGACCAGCAGCTCGAAGCGGGGAAATTACCGCTTACGAAAATGCCTATTTTACAGGAATTGAAGTATAGGATTTCCGTTATGGAAAGTTTGCGTGCTTTTTCTAAGCTGTCACCGATTACGCTGGATAAGCAAAAAATCGGTTTTCATTATAATATTACGAAAACCTATTTGACGTTGCTTGTCGGCGAACATCCGCTTGGTCCTACAGTGGACGAGGAGGGTGAGCAAAGACGCGAAACGGCAGAAGATTCACTTTTGCGTGTTGTTGAAGACGGAGCAAGAAAATTCAAAAAGTTCAGCTTCGAAAACGAAGACGAATATCGCAATCGAATTGTAAAGCATATTACCGCTGTATTGCCCATTTGGATTCAATACAGAAACACCTATATTAAACTGTAAGGAGGTTAATTATGAGCAATCAAGACTCGAATCAAAAAGAACTTATGATTGAGAGAATCTCTCAAATCAATAAAGTGGAAGGGTTTGATCCGACGCCGTTCGCGTTGGAACTTACCGACTTGAACACTATGAAAGTGCGTACGATTATTCCCGTTTCGGTGCAAATCGCATGGTTTAAGCTGAAATATCCCGACGGAAAAATAGCCGTAAGCGTACAAAGTTTAAGAAGTGACGACAGGTATATCGCTTCCGCTAAAATTTACGCGCATTATAAAGATGCGGTGGAATGTTATTTGGCAGAAGGTTCAGCCATCAAAGGCAAAAACCCTGATAATCCTGATATTTCGGCGATTGAATGGGCGCAGACGACAGCAATAGGCGTAGCGCTTAGAAACGCTGGATTTGGGTTACAGTTTGCCGTTAGTAATAACGAGCAGGTCTCTGGTGAAAACGCTGGAGAAACGGTAATGCCTGAAAAGAAAACAAAACCGATTAAGGAAGAAGTTCCTGAAGATAAGTCGGCTACTATAACGGAACCCGAAACAAAGAAAGAGCCGACGTTGGAAGAAAGGGTTCAAAAAGCTATGGAATTGCCTTGTCCTATGGCGAAGTATAAGGGAATGACTCTTGGCGATTTATTAAGGGAAGACCCGAAGGCTTTGGACTATATGGCAAGAAAATATCAGGGCGATGAAAATGCGGTGGAAGCCGCAAAATTGATATGCGAATTCGCGCTCAAAATGCAAAAGTCCGCATAATTGAAGTAAAGGTTGTTCGGGGATGGGATAAACTCGTCCCCGAAAAAGGAGGCAGAAATGGAAATGTATCACATGACGGATATCATTCCTATACTTGGAATTGAGCGTCCGGCACGCGGACAATTATCATATTACGTTGCTTGTCCGTGTTGTGATGATAAGCCACATAAGAAACACTTGAATATCAATTTAGTAAAGGACGTATTCAGGTGTCCAAGATGCAATGTTTCCGGTGGTGTATTGGATTTGTATTCATTGTATACGGGAATATCCAGAAATAAAGCGTATAAAGCCATAATGGAAAAAACTGCGCCGATTTCAGGGTATAAACCGGAACAAAGAAGCGTGCCTATACATTTAGATGCGGAAACGATACGGGAGTGCCCGATTACCGACGTGGATACTCGGCACGAAACGTATTCGGCTTTGTTATCTATGTTATCGCTGTCACAAGACCATAAACAAAAACTTTTAGCACGGGGATTTACGGAACAAGAGGTGGAAAACCTTGGTTATAAAACGACACCATATATGGGAATGTCCGCAATAGCCAACAAGCTCCACTTGCAAGGGATGTATTTAGCCGGCGTACCGGGATTCTATCGAGATAAACACGATAATTGGACTTTTACCCAAGAAAAACGCGGTATTTTGATTCCTGTTAGGGATATTGAAGGACGTATTCAAGGGATGCAAGTTCGATTAGATGAAACGGATAGAAGAAAGTTTCGCTGGGTATCCAGCAGTGAAAGAAAAGACGGGTGTAGAGCGGAAGGATGGACGCATCTTGCAGGTCCTATAAGGGAAAATATAATTGTTACCGAAGGACCGATGAAAGCGGACGTGATTCATGCGCTTACGGGAGAAACAGTTTTATCTGTTCCGGGCGTTAATTCGCTCTCACACTTACAAAAGACGTTGGAGAAGTTGCAAGAAAAAGGATTGAAACGTGTAATGACCGCGTTCGATATGGATTTTTGTGCGAATTTCCACGTTCAAAACGGGTTTAATTCGTTATTATGTCTTCTGGACGATATGAATTTGAAGTTCGGGACTTATACGTGGGATCCACGATATAAAGGCTTGGATGATTTTGTTTGGGAATATATGATGAATAAACAAAGATGAGTAATAGGCAAGGAAAATCCTTGCCTATTATTTTTGTTTTTGATGTTTTTCGTCAATCAAAGACCGATTACGACAATCTTTTCGGGCATAACCGTAGTGACACGGTATATGCACAGTGTTATAATATATTTGTCTAATTTAAGGGTAAAAGTGCTTTTGTTGTAGAAACTTTTTGACAAGGAGTATCTCTTGGATTGCAATATGGTTTTGAGGGATGCTTCAGTCGTATTGCGTTGTATGAAAGAGGTGCTACTTATTATGGGAGACGATAGGAGAAATATCTATTTTTTAACTAAATTAGACGTGGGGTAGCTAAGAGTTGCAGCCACAATTGTCACTGCAACTCTATCTATAATCTTGCCTTAAAAATTATATACATAAATCAAGCGTTCAGCATTCGATTGCATAAAATCGGCGTTGAGCGCTTTTTTGATTATGTATTCGACATATTTCTTTATATTTCGACTATTCGCGGACCGCCGTTTGTTTTGATTTTTCAAAATAAAATCGGAGGTTGACGTGATGAATTATATGGACTTTGATGAGGAAATAAAAATTAGATTTACCGCTTGGCTCAGAACTTTGGTGAAACGGGCGCGGATTGACTATTTAAGGGAAAATAGAAGCCGTGTGTTGGAAATACCTTTATCTGAATTGTCGAATAATCGAAATCTATCTTATGAAATAAGGATGATTCCAATAAAACAAAACGTAGATAAAGGTGAATATGAGTTTGAGCGGGAGGATATTTCCCGCGCTTTTGCTTTTTTGACTAATACGCGCAGAAGAGTTTTGCTATTGTTATACGTTGAAGGAATGTCTCAAAAAGAAGTTGCAAAAAAATTGGGGATAAGCGTTCAACGAGTTTCAAAAATTAAGCAGGATGCACTTTTTGCATTAAAAGAGATGTTGGAGGATTAATATGGATTTTGTTGATATTTTACAGAAAGCCATAGCAGGCGACGAAAACGCAATACTAATGATTTTGAAGATTTATGAACCTTTAATAAAATCAAATTCTAAATGGAGGGGAAAGCTGGATGAGGATTTAGAAGAATATATAATCATCCGAATTATAAAAAATATACATAAATTTAAAATAAATTAAAAATTTTTTAGGAAAGGGTTGAAAATCTGAAAAATATACTCGTATTTAATTATGAAGACATCCCGTCTTTGACAACTGAATAGCGTTGGCTTAGGAAGGATACAGGAGTATAAGATAGTGTGCGATGATAAGAGCTCGCCTTATGCAGAATGATTGCATAGCAACACCTGCAAAAACGCGGTCAGAGTGAGCGTAGGAACTGGCCTTTTCTCAACGTGCAATATTTTTGTAAAATAGGAGACTGTATATGGGACAAGTTAAAAGATATAACGTGGCTGAAAAGAAAGCAGTCAATTCTTATTTACAAAAGCTAAAAAGTATTTCAATTAAAGATTGTGATATAGAAAATTTACAAGATATACGAAACGTTAAAGTTGATTCAAACAAAAGTAAAGAAGAACGAGTATTGCAGTTTATCTCGTTAATAGGTAATCCATATTGTTTTAAGGTCGGAGATATGGTAGTTAAAGTGGCTTTTTCGGAAAACTCCCATTCATTCCAAGAAAAGATGGAATACTTATTAAAAAATGCCGATAGTGACTAAAAAGAGGTTGATTTGTTTGAAGTAATGTGCTATAATGATGATGTTGTTAAAATTCATAGGCACTTACTTCAAATGACAATTTGAGGTGAATGTTTATGGCTAATAGAAAGCAAAAGAATAAAGACCAGCACCTCGCTATTATGTGGAATGCTGGTCTTTATTTGCGTTTATCGCGTGATGACGATAAATTTGAAAGTGAGAGTATTTCTTCGCAAAGAGAAATGCTTTTAGAATTTGTTCGTAAAAATACCGATATAAAAGTTTACGATATTTATATCGACGATGGTTATTCTGGAACAAACTTTGATAGACCGCGCTTTAAAGATATGGAAAACGATTTGCGGTCGAAAAAGATAAATTGTATTATTGTAAAAGATTTATCAAGATTCGGTCGTAACTCCATAGAAATCGGGAACTATTTAACGATTCTGTTTCCCTATCTTCAAACTCGTTTTATTTGCTTGAATGACAATGTAGATAGTTATTTGGATCCAGATTCTTTGGATAATATTTCTACAAAGTTTAAAAACCTTATAAATGATGAATATTGTAGGGATATATCTATCAAGGTAAAAAGCGCGTTGACTTTAAGACGTGAAAACGGTGAATATATAGGTTCGCATCCTTGCTATGGCTACATAAAGCATCCGGAAAATGTTCATAAGCTTATTGTGGACGAACGAGTGGCTGATAATGTTAGACTTATTTTCAAGATGTTTCTTGGTGGCGAAAGTATTCGCGGTATAGTAAAATATCTAAATGAAATGGGCATTCTACCGCCGGCGTTATATAAAAAACAAATTTATCCGAAGTATAAAGGTAATGGCGCCAGAGATGACGCAACTTGGAATATGCGGACGCTTAGACGTATACTGACGAATCGTATGTACGTTGGCGACCTCGTACAAAACGTAATGAATAATATCAGTTATCGTATTCAAAAATGTCGCCCCGTTGCTAAAGAAGACTATATTATCGTACCCAATACGCATGAGGCTATTATATCCAGAGATGATTTTGAAGCAGTGCAACAATTGCTTTTTAGAGATACGCGTATATCACCTAAAACGCAGCAGCTTAATGTCTTATCTGGTTTTATAAAGTGTGGTGATTGCAAGCGAGGTATGATAAGAAAAAAGATGTATAGTGGAAAAAAAGAATTTATCTACTATTTTTGCTCTACATATAAAAACCGAGGAAAAAATTTATGTTCGAAACATACTGTCCATGCGGAGAAGGTTGAAAATGCAGTTTTAGCCTTTTTGCAAACATATAGTAAAATGGCCTTAGAGATAGAACCTTTATTAAAGGCAATTAACGAATCACCGCAAAGAGAGCGAACATCAAAAAGGATGGAAGAGTATTTAGCTCAATCAATTGCCGAAAAAGAAAAATATATCAAATTGAAATCAGAGTTGTACCCAGACTTTAAGGCGGGTTTAATCGAAAAAGATGAGTATGAAACTTTTAGACGACAATATGAAGTTAAAATTGCGGATATAGAAACTCAAATACTTGGCATTCGAAATAAAATTGAAGAAGTTGATACAGGTATTTCGCCTGAAAATGAGTTCATAAAATCATTTAAAGCTTGTGGGGAGATTCCCTACTTGACGAGAAACGTAGTAATTGCTTTTATTGAAAATATATATGTTTATGAGGATAATCGAATTGAAATTAATCTCAAATACCGAGATGAGTATGAAACCATAATTGACTACTTGTATAATAATCGTTTGATTGTATTTTCTTTGGAACAGTACAAAAATGCTGAAATCGTGAAACAGATGAGAATGGCAAGGAGGGTAGTATGAGTAGAATTAGTCGATACACCCAACAAGTAACGCCTACTAAGAAAAAATGGCAGGCTGGTGTATATTTGCGCTTATCTCGCGAAGATGAACTTACAAAAGATAAAAACAGTTACAGTATTGAAACGCAACGAATGATAATCAATAAGTTTTTGGCGGCTCATCCTGATATTGAAGTCGTAGATTTTTATATTGACGATGGCTTTAGCGGAACAAATATGGAACGTCCGGGGTATAAGCGGTTAAAAGATGATTTTGAGAACAAAAAAATCAATTGTATTATCATAAAAGACCTTTCAAGATTAGCAAGAAATAATGAGGAAGCAGGAAAACTTGTTTTTGTTGTGTTTCCATTCTATGGCATTAGATTTATATCAGTTAACGACAAAGTTGATTCGTATTTGGACCCCAAATCGGTTAATAATATTTCTATTCAATTCAAGAATTTGATGAATGATGAATATAGCCGAGATTTATCTAAAAAAGTAAAAAGTGCAAGGTTAACTCGACAAAAAAGAGGAGAGTTTCTTGGCTCTTTTGCCCCTTATGGGTATGATAAGGAGCCAAAAGACCATCATAAGTTAATTGTTGATCCTGTTGCTGCCGAAATAGTTAAGCTGATTTTTAAAAAGTTTTTAGAAGGAGAAACGTTTTCAAGTATTGCATCTTATTTAAGTATAAATGAAGTTTTGACACCTTGCTTGTATAAGCGCAGTCGAGGGATGAAACTTTACAACCCAAATAACGATAAATTTATTATGTGGAACGGCGGAACGGTACGTAATATTTTACAAGATGAAGTATATACGGGAACGTTAGTTCAGGGTAGACGCAAAAAAATATCATATAAGGCGAAAAAGTTTATGGCTGTAAATAAAGAAGATTGGTTAAGATTTGAAAATGCGCATGAGGCAATTATATCGAAAGAGGATTTTGAGAAAGTTCAAGAACTACTCGAAAAGAAAAAAATGCCGACTCGCGATACTAAAGCTAAAAACATTTATTTAGGACTTGTATTTTGTGGCGAATGTGGACATGCTATGGCCCTTTCTTCAAAAAAGTCATATTCTACATATCAAGCTTTTTATTGTAAGTTCTTCAAAAAAGAAAAAGCATATTGCAGCCGAAAAAGGATAAAGGTTTCTGTTCTATCAGATATTATAATTATTGCCTTAAATCAATACTTGCGTTTCTACGTTTCATTAGAGAATGTAATGAAAACTCTAAATAAACAAGCGGATAAAATGCTTACAAAAAATCAAAAAGATGAGTTGGATAAGCAGTTGATGAACCTACGGGAAGAAAAGAAAAATCTCTATATACAGTTCAAGTGTGAGGCTATCACTCGTAAACAGTATGAAGAGGGAAGAGCTATGTGTGACAGTAGGATGTTGCAAATTGAAAACCGGTTAAAAGAGGTTGACGAAAGTGTGTCCACAACAAAAGAAATGGAAAAAAATCTATTTATTGAATTGTTTAAAAAACATAAAAAATTTACAAAACTCAATCGTGAGATTTTGGAAACTTTCGTGAAAAAGATAACCGTATATTCCTCGAAAAGTCTTGAAATCGAGTGGAGCTTTAATGACGACTTAATTGAGTTGGTTAATATGGCGCAAGAAAAAGGTATAGAATTGGTAATGAATGAGCAAAATACTCTTGAGTTGCCGCCCAAGGGGTCACATAGAAATATTTCTTGATTATATTAGAATAATTTTCAAAAAGTTTCGCAAAATACTATGGAACTACTTGACTAATGTCCCCCGCGGCGGCGGACACTATTTTGGCACACTTAAAAGAAACCAAACGGCAAACGAACTATTACGATTTGATTTTGACGGGGGAT
>JBGVPD010000073.1:0-2316 GCA_045126815.1 Eubacteriales bacterium | reverse complement strand
AGTGGGAGCAAGAGAAAGGTCAACGATTCCGAAAGGAACGTTAAGTCTTGCCGATGCCTCGTGAGCAACGAGCTGTCCTACTCTCGTTATTTTAAATGCAGTCTTTTTAATAACTTCTGCCAATTGGTCAATTCTGCAGTTACCTGCGCGTTTGATCGCACTTGCAACAACGCCGGGGCCTGAAACGCCAACATTGATAACCTTTTCGTTTTCACCAATGCCGTGGAAAGCGCCTGCCATAAACGGATTATCCTGCGGAACGTTTGCAAAAACAACGAATTTAGCGCAGCCGATAGAGTCTTTATCTTTTGTAAGATATGCCGCTTTTTTGATGATAGAGCCCATCTTTGCCAAGGCGTCCATATTGATACCCGCCTTTGTGGAAGCAACGTTAACAGACGAGCAAACTCTGTTTGTTTCAGCCAATGCCTGAGGAATAGCATCAATGAGGTTAGCTGAACCCAAAGTCATGCCCTTTTCAACCAAAGCACCGAATCCGCCTATAAAGTTTATACCCAATGTGTCGGCAGCTTTATCAAGAGTGTGGGCAATTCTAACGTATCCGTCAGATGATATCTGTCCGCCGATAAGCGAAATGGGTGTCAAAGAAACACGCTTGTTTATAATCGGAATACCGTATTCCTTTTCAATTTTTTCACACTCGGAAACGAGATTTTCTGCTGATTTTGTGATCTTGTCGTATATCTTATCGTTGAGTCTGTTTTCGTCATCACTTACGCAATCAAAAAGCGAGATACCCATCGTAACCGTACGAATATCAAGGTTTTCGTCGCGTATCATATTTATTGTTTCTTGTACGTCATGAAAGTTAAGCATATTGTCACCCTTTAAATTCTGTGCATTGAATTAAAAATATCTTCGTGCATTGTATGGATCTCAAGGTTGTTTTCCTTACCCATTTCTGTCATAATATCGACAAAATCGGTAAAGGGTATTGTTATTTTATCAATATCAACAAGCATAATCATGGCAAAATAGTTTTGAAGAATAGTTTGAGAAACGTCAACTATATTAACGTCATATTTTGCGCACATATTACTGGTTTTTGCGATTATACCGATACAGTCCTTTCCTGTTACACTGATTACAGCCTGCATAAATTTATCCTCCGTTAATGAAAAAATAATCTTTGTTAATCAATCTTTAGAATAACATATTTTCCTAATGTTGTCAACACAAAAAGTCGTTTTATAAGTATACAAAATAGCATAAATATGTAATTAAATGAATAGAATTTACCAAAAAGAATAGGGAGTAAAATCTATGGTAAAAAAAAGACAAATAAAGTTTATACTGTTAATGTGTTTTTTTGTGCTTGTCATAAGTGGTTGTAAGGGAGAGAAAAAGGAGTTTCTCGATTATCAACAAGGATTATTTGAAGCATACGGGACGTTGGAAATAAACTCCGAGAAATATTCGGTATATATTAATAAACAAGCGCCTGATAGTTACAAAATATCTTTTGATAAGCCCGATAATTTAAAGGGAGTAAGCATTGAAAAAAAAGGAGATAGCGTTACTTATTCGGTGGGTAGCGTACATATACCGATAAAAGAAGATACCAACGTTACAGCTCAAACACTAAAGCTGTTTGAGCTTTCAAAAGAAAAGTTAGTCTTAAGCGAAGACACAACTTATAACGGAGTAAAAGTCAGCATAAAGCAATTTGACAGCGATATTGGAGGGGTAAAGCTGTATTTACTTTCAGAAACGCTTTTGCCTATCCGTATAGAAGCGGAGATAAACGGTGTTAATGTTGTAATGTCGTTTTCGAGCTTTAATGTAATTGAAAGCATAAATGAAAGTAATGTATAACTTTGCTTTTATGAAAGTTTTTGCGGTTTTCAAAGGGGTTCCCCAAACCTTACTTCGTGCGGTTCGGGGAACCCCTATTACGAGAACCCCACCATATTAGCAAAACTTTGTTTTTTAGAAGTTTTGGCTGGAGTCAAGAGGGCGCTTTTTCAAAAGCGCGCCTTTTGTCAGGGGTTCGGGGACGAAGTCCCTGACGTAATTGTGCTTCTCTAAAAAACGCGTCAGCGTTTTTTCTTTTTTGTTTCATCAACAATATTGGATAAAAAATAACTTTCCCTTCTAACTCGTAGGGGACGGCGCCCTCGACGTCCCGCTATTTCATACGCTTTTCACCAATAATATTGGAATAAAAATAACTTACCTTACTTACTTTTTATGTTACTTTCTTGCTGCGACAAGAAAGTAACCAAAGAAGTCGCCATAGGAGTGTGGGGTTGCGATTCCCCCCACTCCTAGACCTCTCCCCCCTAAACGCTTTGT
>JBGVPD010000072.1:0-12830 GCA_045126815.1 Eubacteriales bacterium | reverse complement strand
GGTGTTGTTTGTACATAAAAAAGACGACTGTAAAGTCGTCCTTTTTTATATTTCCTCTGCGTATCGTACGGCGTCCATAGCATCTTTTGCGTATTTATCTGCACCTATTTTATCCGCATATTCCTGCGTTAAAACAGCTCCGCCGACTATTACTTTTGCAAAAGGTGCTTCCTTTCTCAAAAGCTTTATCGTCTCTTCCATAGCGGGTACCGTCGTCGTCATAAGCGCCGACAGACCGACTATCTGCGCCTTGCTTTCCAAAACCTTATCAACGATAACTCTAGGCAAAACGTCTTTGCCTAAATCTATAACGTCGTAACCATAATTCTCCAAAAGCAATTTTACAATATTTTTCCCGATATCGTGTATATCTCCGTGTACTGTTGCAAGTACGAATGTACCTTTGCTAACCCCTTTTTCCCCGTCTGTCATAGCCGACTTTATGACCTCAAAAGCGCTCTTTGCCGCCTCCGCCGCCATAAGAAGTTGGGGTAAATACACTGTCTTTTCTTCAAATCCTTTACCCATAACGTTTAGTGCAGGGATTATCTCACAATTAACGATATCAAGGGGCTTTGTGTTTTCAAGCATAGCCTTTGTAAGACTCGCCGCATTGTCTTTAAAACCCTTTATTATCGCTCTTTGGAGTGTCAAAGAAGAGTCATTTTCTGTATTTTTTACCCCCGTTTTTTCACCGTAGGTTACAGTAAATGCGTTCGAGGCGTTTATATAATCTTCGCAGTTTTCGTCAAGTCCCTTTAGCGCCCTATACGCGTAGTAAGTCTTCATCATTTCTATCGAATATGGGTTCATTATAGCCGCCGAAAGTCCGTTTTCAAGAGCGAGCGCAAAGAAAACGCTGTTTACTCCGTCTCTTGAAGGAAGTCCGAACGATACGTTTGAAACCCCGAGAGACGTATGAACTTTAAGCTCTTCTCTTATCCTCTTTAACGAGCCCAATGTAGCCAATGCCGCCTTATTATCGGCACTTACAGTCATAGCAAGAGTGTCAAATATTATATCTTTCTTTGCTATTCCGTACTCCTCCGCTTTCTTCAATATCTTCTTGGCAATTTCATATCTGCCCTCAGCGCTTGACGGGATCCCCTCTTCATCGAGAGTCAAGGCAACAACAACTCCTCCGTATTTTTTTACAAGAGGAAATACTTTATCCATACTGTCCTCTTTGCCGTTGACAGAGTTTATCATAGCCTTTCCGTTATACAAACGCAAAGCCTGTTCCATGGCTGCATAATTCGACGTATCTATCTGTAAAGGCAGATCAATAACCGCCTGAAGCTCAAACGTTGCATTTTTAAGCATACTTACCTCGTCAATGTCGGGTAATCCGACGTTAACGTCAAGTATATGAACACCCTTTTCCTGCTGATTTACGCCCTCGGACAAGATGTAACCCATATCGTTTTCAATAAGAGCCATCTTAAATCTCTTTTTCCCCGTAGGATTGATTCTTTCGCCTATCAATATAGGACCGTCACCGAATTTTACCGCGTGAGTGTATGAAGAAACAACCGTTATATTTTTATCTTCCACAGGTTTGGGAGGTATATTTTCAAGTCTGTCGCTTAAAAGCTTTATATATTCGGGTGTCGTTCCGCAACAACCGCCCACAACGCGAACACCTTTTTCAACGAGACAAGCAACTTCGTCGGCAAATTCTTCTTTCGTTACGTCAAATACCGTTTGTCCGTCAACAACTTTCGGCAATCCCGCGTTCGGTTGTACGATAACCGGCGTTGACGATACTTCCAATATTTTTTCTACTATCGGAACAAGCTGTTTCGGCCCGAGAGAACAGTTTGCGCCTATAATATCTGCACCCATTCCCTCTAAAAGAGCAACCATAGCCTCGGGAGAAGCACCCGTCATAAGTTTTCCGTCTTCGCCAAACGCATTTGATACTACAACGGGCAGACTGCAATTTTCCTTAACCGCCAAAAGCGCCGCCTTCGTCTCGTAGCTGTCGTTCATAGTCTCTATTATAACTAAATCGCAGCCGTACTTTTCACCCAAAATTGCCGTTTTGGCAAACACCTTTACTGCATCTTCAAATTCAAAATCGCCTAACGGTTTTAGCATCTTTCCTAATGGACCTATGTCAAGCGCTACAAACTTTTCTTTTTTTGAAGTGCTTTCTGATCTTGCATTCTTTGCGTTTTCAATTGCTTTTTTGATAATTTCTTCAAGCTCGTCTTCGCTGAATTTTAATATATTAGCGCCGAAAGTATTCGTAGTTACAACGTTGCTTCCGTTATCGTAATACGTCTTATGAATGTCTTTTATAATATCCGAATGGGTAATATTCCACAATTCCGGATACTCGCCCGCCATAAGCCCCTTTTTCTGAAGCAGAGTACCCATTCCGCCGTCAAATATTACTATGTTATTTTTTAAAAATTCCAAAAACTTCATAAGACACTCCTAAAATCTAACGGTATCTTTACCGTTCATCAAATACTGTTTTTATATAATTTTTTCGTCAGTTATGCCAACGAATGCAGTAACCGATTTTGTCGGTGACATAAGTAGGCTGTTGTTTAATGATACGCCTATTTTTTTAGTGCAATCAAGCACTCTGAATATATCGTTTTGTGAGGATAAAGGCAAATCCCCGTATCCTGCGCTGAATCGGTTTTTCAATCTTACGCCCAACTGATTTGAAACATCAGAACATAACAAATCGCACAAAGCCTCTATTCTTTCAGCGCCTATCGCCTGAAACATCAAAGCCTTTGACGGTGATATTTGGCTGTATTTGGATATAAGCCTGTCAATCTCAAAGCCTACGGTTGCCGCAAATATTATTACCCTTTTGCAACCATCTAAATTTTTCGCAAGGTCTTTTGATTTAACGCTAAAACGCAAAAAAGAACATTCTTCCCCCGTTATGTTAACGTCAAAAATACCGTATACCGTCTTATATTTAAGCTTACCTGCAAGTTCATTTAAGCAATCGTCGAGAAGCCTATCGGTCTCATTATCCGAATTTTTGCAGCCCATATACCGCAAAACTTCTCTCTTATTAACGTTGTCAACTTCGTAATTTTTCGTATATATCAATTCACTCATTTTTTTATAATATCCGAAAGATTGGACTGAATTTTCTGCGCTATATCAGGCTTGTTCATTGAATACACGTGAACGTTTGTGATGCCGTTTGCATAAAGGTCTATAATTTGGTCGGTAGCGTAAGCTATTCCCGCCTGTTTCATAGCATTAGGATCGTCACCGAACTTGTCAACGATACTCTTAAATCTTTGCGGCATAAACGATCCTGACAGTTTTATCGCTCTTTCAACTTGATTTGCATTCGTTATGGGCATAATTCCGGGTACTATAGGAACATTTATCCCCGCTTCTCTTATTTTGTAAAGAAAGTTATACAAAAGGTTATTGTCAAAAAACATCTGCGTGGTGAGAAAATCCACCCCTGCATCAACCTTTTCTTTGAGTCTCATAATATCTTCTTTTTGGTTTAAGCTTTCCGGGTGCACTTCGGGGTAACAAGCCGCGCCTATACAAAAATCGCTGTCGGCGCATTTCAACTCATATATCAGGTCAATGGCGTGTTTATAATGCCACATACTTCTGTCGTCGTTTTCCATTTCCTTCGGAATATCACCCCTTAAAGCCATAACGTTGGTAATACCCGCTTCTTTTATCTCTTTTATTTTTTGCTTAACAGTATCTTTGGTCGAGGATACGCAAGTCAAGTGGGCAAGGGTAGGCACTCCGTACCTCTCTTTAATATTTTTTGCAATATCAAGAGTGTATTTGCTAGTCCCCCCGCCTGCTCCGTACGTAACGCTCATAAACGAAGGATAAAGTTTTGCTATTTCTTCGGTCGCATTCTTTACACTCTCAAAACTACTTTCGGTCTTTGGCGGAAACACCTCGAACGAAAGATTTGGTTTATCTTGTTTTAATATTTCAATTATCTTCATTTTTGTTTTTACCTCATTTCTGAAAAAACGTGTAGTTGTTCTTATCTTTTATCCCAATAAAACATCAAAAACAAGCATCAAACAAAAGCCGAATATGAGCGAATACGTGGCAAAACTTTCATTGTCATGGTGTGTTTCGGGGATCATTTCATCGCTTATTACATAAAGCATCGTACCGCCTGCGAAAGCCAAAGCAAACGGCAAAATAGCACTTGATACACTTATTGCAAAATAGCCCAAAAGTGTACCGATAACCTCAACTATACCCGTTACAAGAGCGATAAGAAAGGCTCGTCCCTTGCTTATTCCGGCATTTAACATGGGAGAGATTATCACCATACCCTCGGGTATATTCTGCAAAGCTATACCGCCCGCTATCGTCAAAGCCTCGCTTGTATTTCCCGTTCCGAAGCCGACACCTGCGGCAATTCCCTCGGGAAGATTATGTATTGCTATTGCCATAACGAAAAGCAACACTTTATTTAACCTATCGGCGTTTTCAGGGTGCTTTTCTTGGTCTACTCCCGTTAATCTGTGTAAATGCGGAACTATCTTGTCTATGATATTCACAAAAAACGCACCGAAAAATACACCTAATACCGTTACAACGAGCGAATACTTACCCCCGTGTTCAAGTGACGGTAATATAAGCCCCAAAACTGCCGCAGAAAGCATAACTCCCGCCGCAAACGCCAAAACGATATCACTGAATTTGTGGCTTATCTTTTTAAATACAAAACCGAATACGGCGCCTATGACCGATGCTCCGCCAACCCCTATCGCTGTCAAAAATACTATATCCATATTACTCTCCGATATTTTTTGATTTGTTCTTATCTAAATATATCACATTTTTCCTCTAAGGTCAATAAGTTATAAAACCGTATTCGACTTTAAAATACCGTTTTTTGCAGAATGCTATTGATTTTGACCTAAAAAAAGTGATATAATATTTTTTAAGATTTAGTAACAACAAAAGAGGGATATAATTATGACGGAAAAGGATCTTAGGGAAATACGCAGACGCTTTCGCCCCGATAAAAATAATATAACTAACATAAAAGGCTGTATCGTAAACGCGCAAAAAAATATAGTATCAAGTTTTTCTCAGTCGGTCGCAACCGTATCGACGGAAGAGTCGGAAAAATTACTTGGTGTAATGAAAAAGTGTCTTTCGGGATCACTGGGAATCAATCTTCACTCAATGAACTTCAGTACAAGTCAGGTTGAAAACAGCGAGGAGCATTCCCTTTTGACAAAGCTGCGTTCGTCGGGACTTAACGATGAAGAGTCTTTAAAAAAACTGTACGACAGAATTATTGAAACTGTTAAGTTTGAACACGGTTTTGCAATACTCGTTTCTTACGATACGTACGACGTTTTTTCATACTCAAAAGACGGAAACAAAGACGACGTATCTTCAACTGTGTTTCCTTACATAATATGTGCCGTTTGTCCGTTAAAGCCTCTTAAATCAGGACTTTATTTCAAAAACGATGAAAACGTTCTAAAAAGCGTGTCTCTTCAGAGCGTTTTGTGTTCGCCTTCGATCGGCTTTATGTTTCCGTCTTACGAAAACCGCGCGGCAAACATATATAGCGCACTTTATTATACCCATGATATTTCAAACATTCAACCTGAATTTATAAGCAAGATATTCAGTGTAGACGTGCCCTTATCTGCCGCAGAACAAAAAGAAAACTTTGGTCAGGTGTTGAAAACTTCACTTGTCGGCGAATGTGATTTTGAAGTGGTAAAAACATTACACGAACAAATAACAGAACTTGTAGAAGAACACAAAAACTCAAAAGACGACGAACCCCTTTGTTTGTCAAAAGAAACTTTAAAAACCGTTCTTCAATATTCGGGAATAGAGCAAGATAAGATCGACGAATTCGGAAACAGCTTTGACGAGCAGTTTGGCAAAAATGCGGAAGTTTACCCCAAAAGCATCGTTGACGTTAAAAAATTTAACCTTGAGACCGCAGACGTTTCAATAAAAGTTAACCCCGAAAAAAAAGACCTCGTCTCAACTCAGGTCATAAACGGGATAAAATATATTATGATACGCGCCGAAGGCGGTGTTGAAGTTAACGGCATCGATATAGACATCAAATAAAAAAGCAAAACAAAAGAAAGGCAGAAATATGCGTACACTTTTTACCTGCCCTGTATGCAAGTCGATATTAACAGAAACAGAAAAAAGCTTTACCTGCCCCAATAATCACAATTTTGATAAGGCAAAACAAGGCTACGTTAACCTGCTTATGTCAAATAAACAGGGTAACCACGGCGACGATAAGCTTATGGTGAAAGCAAGACAGTCATTTCTTGAAAAAGGTTATTACGCGCCTATGCGGGATAAGGTCAACGAAGTTATAGGTGAAAATACTCTGTTGCTCGACGTAGGCTGCGGAGAGGGATATTATACAAGTCTGTTTGCGGAAAATAATACGGCATACGGTATAGATATATCGAAAGAGGCGCTTAAGATCGCTTCAAGAAAATGTAAGGACGGTTATTTTGCGGTCGGCAGTATATATGAACTGCCCATTTGTGACTGTTCATTTGATGTTGTTGTAAACATTTTCGCCCCTGACAGCAACTCGGAATTTTTGAGAGTTTTGAAACCCAAAGGACGTCTTGTTATGGTTACGCCTATGGAAGATCATTTGATGGATCTTAAATGCAAAATATACGATAACCCCTATAAAAACCCCTACGTTGACCCTGAAAGAGAGGGTTTTACAATAAAATCTCAATCCGAAGTCAAATACAAGATCGACCTTGAAACAAAAGAAGATATTATATCTCTCTTCACTATGACTCCATATTATTATAATACTTCACAAAACGACAAACAAAAACTGGAAAAGTATGATAAACTTACAACGAGAGTTGAATTCCTTATAACCGAGTATGAGAAAATATAATATCCCCCGTCTTTAAAAAACTTTTCTTTACAGTTCTTTTCTCTTTTTTCTTCTTACGCGGTTTATGTGACGTTCAAAGTCACCGTTTGAAATAAGTTCGGCAATAACAAGCTGCTCAAATACCGGTACCGTACATGAATAAAATCCCAAATTATCTAAAAACATACCCGTCAATTTTTCCGGTAAAACCATATATGCAACCCTGAATGACGGTGACACTGTTTTCGAAAAAGTGTTCATATATATAACGTTCCCTTTATCCGAAAGCGAAAAGAGCGTTTCTTCGGGTTTCTTTGATACGGTAAATTCCGATTCAAAATCGTCCTCTACGATATATCTGTCTCCCATAGACGCCCAATACAGATACTCTTTTCTCTTTGAAGCGGTCGCTGTAACTCCGCTGGGATAACTTCTATACGGAGATACGTGTAAAACCGAAGAACTATTCTCGAAAATATATCTGCTCTCTATTCCGTCGTGCCCCAAAGGAAGCAGTTCAAGTATGACGTCATTTGCCCTATAGACCAATTCTATTTTTTCGTATGACGGTTTTTCTATAGCGTATACCCTGTTTCTTCCAAGCAAGGTAACGATCATTCCGTATAGGTACTCTGCTCCCGCCCCTACAACGATCTGCGACGGTGAAGCGTATATACCTCTGCTTCTTGCAAGATACTTTGATATAGCATTCCTTATTTCAAGACAACCCTGGTTTGACGTTTTTTCAAACAAGTCTTCTCCATATTCCGCAATAACCTTTCTCATAGCTTTGGCTATTACTGAAAAGGGGAATTCACTGTTTACACGATGGTTTGCAACAATCTTTTTTCTTTCAGGCTTTTTGGTGTCGCTGTTATCACCTGTGAAAAAATCAAATTCTCTGTATATAACGTAATACCCGCTTCTTTCACGGGAGTCTATATACCCCTCTTCACACAAAAGTGTGTACGCGTGTTCTACCGTAACAACACTCAAAGAACATTCTTCAGCAAGAATACGCTTTGACGGGAGCTTGGATTTGTATGGATATGATCCGTTGATTATATCCGCTTTTATTTGTTCATACAGTTGTAAATACGCGCTTTTACTCGATTTATTATCAATTATGTATTTCATCTGGTATTATAAAAAACTCCTATTCTGAATATTTTCATATATCCAGTTTGAGTATACAATATACTCACAAATAAATCAAGGAGAAATTTTATGAAAACAAGACAATCTACAAAAAAATTAGTTTTGTCAGCATTGTTTGCGGCAATAACGTTCGTGTCAACATTAATACATATACACGTCCCCGGTATGCAAACGGGTTACGTAAACCTCGGTGACTGTGTTGTTTTGACGTGCGGAATATTACTTGGGCCTTGTTACGGCGCATTAGCGGCTGGTATCGGTTCGGCTTTGACCGATTTTCTCCACGGATACGTTATCTACGTTCTTCCCACTTTTGTTATAAAGGCTTTGATGGCTGTATGCGCTTATTACATCTACAAGCTTTTGTCAAAAGATTATACTTCTTATAAGATCATACCCTTAACAATTGCAGGTATTTTCAGCGAAATTATTATGGTCGTTGGATATTTGCTTTACGAAGGCTTTTTTATCGTTACTTTTGCCGGCGCGCTTTTAGGTGTTCCGGGTAATATTACCCAAGGTGTTATAGGCATAATATTCTCGATTATTCTCATAAGAGTAATAAAAACAACAAAAATAGACAAAATGCTTTGAGCAATCAAAGCTTTTTTTATGAAAAAAGTAAATAATTGAATTTTTATGCAAAATATTCACTTTTACTATTGCTTTTTATGCAAAGTGTGGTATAATTAGTGTCATAAATTGAATATATAGCTAAGTGAAACTTACAGGAAAGTCGATTTTTGTCGTGCCGAAGGAGTAAACCTCTCAGGAATTTTGTTTAATAACAAGATAAGACTGTAAGCGGATAGCACTCTGGAGAATCCCATATTTTTAACAAAAGCTTTGGGTGCCGAAGGTGTAAACGGTATATTTACCGCCAATCTCTCAGGCAAAAGGACGGAGACACAATATATTTTTCTAATATTATTAGGATATATATTTTTGTTGTGCAGAGCTGCTATTCACTTGGAATATTTTAGCTTTGCATTTTTTATTTTAAAAAATTTTAAAAATATATATTTTTTGGAGGATACAAAAAATGGAATTCGCAACCAAAATTGTTGACACGATCAACACCTATTTGTCCGACTACATTTTGATCATTCTTCTTGTAGGTATCGGTCTCTACTACTCAATCATCACCAGATTCGTACAAGTACGTTGCTTTGGTGAAGGATGCAAAAAATTCTTTGGAAACTTCTCACTTAACGGTGAAAAACAAAAAAGCGGTCTTTCTTCATTCCAGTCACTCGCTACGGCTATTGCAGCTCAGGTAGGTACAGGTAACATCGTTGGTGCCTGCGGCGCTATCTTGGTCGGTGGTCCCGGTGCTATTTTCTGGATGTGGGTAATCGCATTCTTCGGTATGGCTACGATCTACGGAGAAGCAGTTGTTGCTCAGAAGACACGTATAGTTGAAGCAGACGGCACTGTAAAAGGTGGTCCCGTTTACTACATAACAAGCGTATTCAAAGGCAAAATGGGTAAATTCTTGGCAGCTTTCTTTGCAGTTGCTGCAATGCTCGCATTAGGATTTACAGGTTCTATGGTTCAGTCAAACTCTATTGCTGAATCATGCAACACAGCATTCGGTATTCCTGAATGGGTTATAGGCATTATTGTTTCCGCTATTGCAGCATTCATCTTTATCGGCGGTGTTCAGCGTATTGGTGCCGTTACTGAAAAGTTGGTTCCCGTTATGGCAATTCTTTACATTGTAGGTGGTTTAATCGTTCTCGCTATCAACTTCAAGTACATTCCCGCTACATTCGGTATGATATTCAAGTATGCATTTAACGCTAACGCAATTCTCGGTGGTTCTATCGGTGCTGCAATCTACGCGGCTGTTAGCCAGGGTGCTAAGAGAGGTCTTTTCTCTAACGAAGCAGGTATGGGTTCAACTCCTCACGCTCACGCTCAGGCAAACGTAGAAAAGCCTCACGACCAGGGTGTTGTTGCAATGCTCGGCGTATTTATCGATACATTCGTTGTACTTACATTCACAGCTCTCGTTGTTATTTCAACTTGCTTTGCAGGTGAAGGCGCACTTAACCCCGCAAACTTCGCAGAAGGAACATTCCTTGGAAATGCGGCAAGTGTTGCTGAATTGACAAAAACAAACCTCGCTCAGACAGCTTTCGGTACAGCTTTCGGTAACGCAAACATCGGTAACATCTTCGTTGCAATCTGCCTCTTCTTCTTCGCTTTCTCAACGATCATCGGTTGGAACTTGTTTGGTAGAATCAATGCAATCTACCTCTTCGGTAAGAAGTTTGATATAGCATATTCTATAATCGCTATCGCATTCATCTTCACAGGTTCACTCTTGTCAAACGATCTCGTTTGGGCTCTTACAGATATGTTCAATAACCTTATGGTTATCCCCAACGTTATCGCACTCTTCGCATTAGGTAAGATTGTTTCGGCTGCTTCTAAAAAATCAAAAAACAGCCTCGAATAATATAAGTTTTTTCCCTCAAATTTCGTATGCGCTCTTGTTATTTACACTATAACATGAGCGCATGCTTTTTTGTATATTTATATATAAATGTGTCAATAATTTTATAAATATCATATTTTCCCTTGACCTATGGTGAAAAATGATATATAATAATATGGAATACAAGTATTTGAAACACTCTTCATAACGGAGGCGGTAAAATGAAGAAAAAAATAATTGCTTTGATATCGATAATAGCAATTTTTATTCCTACCTATATAGCTGTTGCTTACTATATATCTGCGCAAAACGCGCCTGTTGCTGAAAGAACCGTTGAATCTCTTACTCTTGTTGACATCGAAAATAACACCTTCTTTTTCGACAAGAATTCAAAAGACTCAAAGGATATGATATCGTTTTTCATTGGTATGAATGACAGCGCAAAGGAAGTAAAAGAACTTCCCGACCAGTTGAAAAATAATGATTACTATACAGCAACCTACAAGAGCTACAACAAGGACAGAGTATATAAGTATTATTTTACGCAAAATCCGAATGAAGCTTATTACGTAGACTTCCGCGGCAACGTGTTCAGCGTTACAGAGAAAAAGGCAATTGAATTTTTGTCTATGAAGTATGCTGAAAGCACCTATGAGTCTGCTATAGAACCCGAACTCACCGTTTCGAATACGGCAAAACTTGATCCCTATACTATTGACTGGAAATATAAAGCAGGCGGCGGTCAGTTTATTTCGACTTCATACTCAGGTAACGGCGACGATACTTCTTCGTTCCCCGTATCAGGTAACCTTATTCTTAATTTCACCAACCAGCCCGACTATGTTAACGTAAAGATAACAAACAATAACGAAGTTATTTTTAACGATATTTACGAAAACCTTACCACAGATATAATAGGCGAAACAACAAAAACCTATAACATTGAAGTTAACGCTAAATGGTATGAAACAGCTGAAAAGGATTATTTCGGAGAGGCTAATTACCTGTTTACCGCAAACGTAACGGCTCCCGCATCCTTCTATCTTGGCGAAAACACGATCAAACAAGGCGAATTTGTTGTTATAACCGGCAAGAACGTCGTTGACGTGAACAATATTGAATTCAAGTCAGAACCTTCGATAAACTACACTCCTGTATTCTACAAGGAAGATGATTTCGTAGTAGCGCTTGTTCCGATAAGCGTTGACCTTGAATATTCACCCAGTTACACGTTTACACTTTCATCGGCAGGTGTGTCCGAAGAACTTACACTTACCGTAACAGAAAGAACAACGACCACGATCTATCCCAGACCCGCACTTACGGCAGAACAGATAAGCAGAAGAACTCCCGAGATCCTTAACGCATTTAACAACGCGCTCAAGACTACGATCGATACTAATGAGGCAACTCGTTACTGGTCATCGCTGTTTGCGCTTCCTGTTACAAAAGGCGTACACTGGGGATTTGACAAGAAGATAATGATCGAGTCCACAAACAGCTCGTTTATAAATAAGGGTGTTGACTATATCGTTGGCACTGGTGTTGAAATTCAAGCAGCTAACAAAGGTAAAGTAGTTTACGCAGCAGAAACCGTATACAGCGGCAAACTCGTTGTTATCGACCACGGATACGGACTCAAGAGCTGGTATATGAATATGGGAGAAACAAGCGTAAACGTTGGCGACATCGTTGAAAAAGGAACGGTTATAGGCAAGACCGGAAAAACCGGTTTCTCTGACTTCTCCGGCGGCGGTAACTTGCACTACGAAATTACAATAAACGGTGTACACGTTTCACCCTATCCTCTTAACGAAGAGGGCGTAAAGATGTACCTTGGCAACTAATTTAAAATAGTAAAATTAACCTCTACAAATTTTGTAGAGGTTTTTTGTTTTAATAAAAAATAACCTTACTTCGTGCGGTTTAGGGGTTCTCGTGTAGGGGTTCGGGAGCGAAGCTCCTGACAGAATGTGCTTCTTAAAAAAACGCGTTAGCGTTTTTCTTTTTTTACCAACAATATTGGATTAAGATTATTTTGAATTTAAACTTGTAGGGGGCGACGTCCCCGACGCCCCGTATTACATACGGTTTTCACCAATAAAATTGAAATAAAAAGAACTTACCCTCCTAACTGGTATGGGAGGGGCTTGCTCCTCCCGTATCTTATACGTTCTTTACCAACAATATTGTAATAAAAATAACTTTACCTTACTTTCTTTTATGTTACTTTCTTGCTGCGACAAGAAAGTAACCAAAGAAGTCGCCAAAAGGGAGAGGGGTTGCGATTCCCCCCTCCCCTCGAGAACCCCCAAGCCTTACTTCGTGCGGCTCGGGGAACCCCGTCACCCT
>JBGVPD010000071.1:0-60351 GCA_045126815.1 Eubacteriales bacterium | reverse complement strand
CGAAGTTGTCGAGGACACGGACAAGGCGTTCTTGAACATCCATACTCGGCACGGTGATTTTCATGCGATTCAGCGCGGTCAGGCTGATGGTACGCTGTGCTGCGCCTATTGCGGCGGCATCGGCCTTTTTGTAAAAGGCATCGCTTTTCATTACATGGTATAAATATCGTGGTGCAATCATCTCTGTATTGGGGCGCAGGATTGCAATATGCCGCTGGAAAATGAACGGCTTGTCCTCTGTGATATGGACAGGGATACCGAAAGTTCCAACCACGGAGTATAAGATATCATCTTTTTTTGCACGTCGCTTGTCATCAAGACTATCGTAATATTCCTGTGGCACGAATTTGGTATCTGTGAAATCAATGCCGTTTCCTGATAAATTGGAGATTGTGATAAACGGAACTCCCTCATCAGCTTTAGGAGGGGGCTGATGGTCGCCGTCTGCTATGGATACACAGCAATCGGAAAGAGTATGTTCTTCTCCGACAGAGCGTGACAGCAGGAGATTTTGATAATAGGCATATTGATCTTTTCTCGCTGTAAGCTCCGCTGTAAGCTCCGCTGTAAGCTCCGTGAAATTGTCCAGTATACGAACAATTTCACGCTGTACTTCAAGGGGAGGTACGGGGATTAATAAATCGGCAACTGTTGATTTTGCCAAAGCTGGGATGCCAGCTCCGTATTGACATTCTTGAAGTTTATATTCTTGAGACTTAATGAAGTGGTAGGCGTATCTGTTGAGAAGTTTATAGCTCGGTTTAACAATATAACAATGAGCTCCAGCCCAAAATTTTACCGTCAACCAATTTACATATCCAGCGGATGCACCGCCCTGTGAAATAGTAATCGTGTTTTCGACTTGATTATATTGTTCAATATATCCTGATGGGTTAATGCCTCCATTGATTACTGGATACGTTCCCTCATCATTCATATCAACTTTATTAAATTGTACACCTTTGCCAATTTCACAAACAGAACCTAATGTAACGTGTTCCACTCCGTTTGGGCAGAGTTCGTTTATCAGTTGTTCAAGTTTTGTCACTATATTCACCTACTAATCTCTCAGCCTTATCAATCACCACTTGCATCCTTAAGTGATATTCATCTGAATCGGTATATGTAGAACTATTGCCTATTCTCGCAATGGGCAAAAACATATTGCCGTAAGAAGAAAGATGCGGCGTATAATCGCTTGAAGTAGCACAAACGATTTTGTTATGATTTTGTCCAACACGTTCTCCCAGTCTTAGCCAAACTTCTCTAATGGATAACTTCTTGAATCCATGTTCAAAAAACAAGAAGTTTGTACCACCTTTTTGAGCTTCCGATTCATACGCAAGACAATCGGGTTCTTGACATGCTATATCATCTATTAACTCCCGATCTGCTTTTGTTAAACTCTCATGCTTTTCAAGCTTTTTTAGTATTTTGTTGAACTCAAGTTGTGTTCCGTCAATAATCTGCAGTTCCAGTGGCGGGTATACGGTTGGTATAAAACTACTTCCATCATCATAAGCCCAGAAAGTCAGCAGATTCTTATTTGCTCCCCATTTTCTCGCTTCTGCCATCGCAGTGTTGGGACTGTCAGCCCAATATGAAAGTTTCTGCCCGGGAAACAAGTTGGAATAACGATTATCAGATCGGCTTAAACGCAAATTCCCTGCATGCAATTCACTGACGGTTTTTCCGTACAAGTTCTCGCTAAACTGTATGCATCGATAAAAATCAAATTCTCCGGTTTTTATCATAGGGAGTGTATTGTGTTTTAATATCGACAAATTTCCCGTATGATTTTTTAGAACAAGGGGCATATTATTCTCCTTCAATCTCCGCAATAATCTTATCAATCTCCGAACGGAGAACCTGCTCACGAGCCACGATCTCCGCGATTTCAGCATTCAGTTGAACGATATCGATTTTCTCACGAGTATCCTCTGCCTCTACATAAGTGGAAACAGAAAGGTTATAGGTATTCTCCTTGCTGCCGACCACATCATTCGATACGAGGGTGCAGAAATGCTCCACATCCTTTCTTTCGGCAACAGCGGAAACGATGCGGCTGATATTCTCTTCGGAAAGACGGTTGTTTTTTGTTACCTTGACAAACTCACCGGACGCGTCTACAAAAAGGATGGAGTTGTCGATCTTGTTTTTGCGCAGGAGCATAATGTCAACGGAAATTGTGACGTTGAGGAACAGATTGGACGGTAACTGAATGATGGCATCCACATAGTTGTTATCAACCAGGTATTTTCGGATCTTCTGCTCCGCACCGCTACGGTACATAATACCGGGGAAACAAACGATAGCGGCAGCACCGTTATTGGCAAGCCAGGAAAGGCTGTGCATAATAAAAGCCATATCTCCCTTGGATGCAGGAGCAAGAACACCTGCCGGAGAGAAGCGAGGATCGTTAATAAGGAGAGGATTCTTATCCCCTTCCCACGGAACGGAGAAAGGTGGATTGGAAACGATCAGTTCAAAGGGCTGGTCATCCCAATGCATAGGAGTGAGCAGGGTGTCCTCACGAACGATATTGAACTTATCGAATTCAATGTTATGGAGGAACATATTGATACGGCAAAGGTTATAGGTGGTAAGGTCGATCTCCTGACCGTAAAAACCACGCTCGATATTATCCTTGCCGAGAACTTTTTCTACCTTGAGCAGAAGCGAACCGGAACCACAGGCGGGGTCATATACTTTGTTGATGCGTGTTTTACCGATGGTGCCGAGACGGGCAAGCAGTTCGGATACATCTGCCGGGGTAAAATACTGACCACCTTTTTTTCCTGCGTTGGCGGCATACATACCCATTAGATATTCATAGGCATCACCGAACAGATCGGGGTTGATGCCTTCGGTAGAAAACAGAGGCATTCTGGCAACACCGTGGAGCAATTCCGCAAGAACTTTATTTCTCTTGGCAACGGTCTCACCGATAGCTTTTGCATTAACGTCAAAATCATCAAAAAGACCGGCAAAGTCACTCTCAGCATCACCGCTGGCGGCACTACTCTCAATATGGGCAAATACACGTTCCAAGGTCTCATTGAGGTTTTCATCCTTGTCGGCACGGACGCGTACGTTGCAGAACAGTTCAGAGGGCAGAATAAAGAAGCCTTTTTCCTGCACAAGTCCATCACGGGCAGGCTCTGCATCCTCATCCGACATTTTTGCATAATCAAAATCGGTGTTTCCGGCTGCGTGTTCACCGGCATTTATGTAAGCGGTGAAATTCTCGGAGATATAGCGGTAGAACATTGTACCGAGAACATAAGACTTGAAATCCCATTCCGCTACGTGGCCTGCGTGAACCAGGTCGGTGGCTATTTTATATATGGTACGGAATAACTCGTCCCGCTCCTGGTCTCTCTTTATATCAGCCATTGTTCGTTCCCTCCGCATTCGGTACAAATTCCAATATGTCATTCGGTGTACATTTCATAGCATTGCAAATACTTTCAACCTTGTCCAAGGCAATGTACTGACCATTTTTTAGTTTTGTTATAATATTTGCAGATATGTTTGCCTCACGCATTAGTTGTGCATTGGACACATCCTGCTCGATCATCATATGAAAAAGTTTTTTATAACTGACAGCCATAATGACACCTCCGTATCGTATATTCAATATCATATCACAGTTCCGTGAAAAAATCAATAATTCGGCATAAGATTTCATTGTTTTGGGTGATATGTTGCGGTCTCATATAGTCATATACTAAACTTTTTCTTATACTAATTTTTTTACTCTATAGAAAAGTTTTATATATGACCATCATTGACTGCAACATGGCGGGGTGAGATCGCCAATAGTCATTTACTAAACTTTCTCTTATACTTATTTTTTTGGCTCTATAGAGAATTTTATATATGACTATCGTCGACCTCACCCCCTTTGATGCATAAACGATTTTTATATCGTATAAAACATCGTTTGTGACATCCGGCGCCATAACTATTGCATGTGTTGTATCCCTTTTTTATCTATATGTTGCGGTCTCCTATAGTCATATACTAAACTTTCTCTTATACTAAATTTTTTACTCTATAGAGAGTTTCTATATATGACTATCAACGACCGCACCATTCCTCTATAAAAGCATCTCTGGTATGATATGATACTTTACAGCACTTCTCAAAAACATCACGTTCCCCACGATTTTTCAAAAAGACCATAATTTATACATCGCAATTTTTCAAAAAAGAGAAAATACGCAACAAATGTAAACAAATGCAACAACCATAATGTGATATAATTATAATGACAAATGGTATCATATGACGAAATATAGTAATCGACCGTACCATTCCTCCATAAAAGCTTCTTACTCCTAAAAAGCAAAACTATACCCCGTAATATTTTAATGAGAAAAATTCCAACAAAATAAACAAATTAAACAACCATAGTGTGATATAATTATAATGACAAATGGTATCATATGATGAAACATCGTAAAATCGGAACAAATGGAACAAACAAAACGCCGGTTATATGGTATCATTATAATGGACAACAAAATAGTCCTGTGCTCAATTTAATATCTAAAGCCTTTACGGATCTCCAAATCCGTATGGGCTTTTTTGTTGTCTGAAAGGAGGTGAGTTTATGGATAAGACAACAATCAGCGTACAAGAGCTGTCCGCACAGATGGGAATAAGCTTGCCGAAAGCCTATGAGCTGGTGAAATCAAATGGGTTTCCGACCATTCGCATCGGTACACGAATTCTTATACCCGTTGACGCTTATAAGGAATGGCTTGTTAATACAGCGAGCAAAAAGGGGTAAGTGTGCATACCCGGTAGGGGGATGTAAATCTCCGGGGCCTTTCACTCGTACAACGGGCGTGGGGCCTCACGCACAAAAAGACAAAAACAAATGGGGTATTAACCCCTAAATCCAAAACAAACAAAATACAAGGAGAAACAATTATGAAAAACAAAAGAAACTACAATGATTATCTTTCAAAACTCAACGCTTTAAGAGAAGAAATGCTCGGTATTAAGCGTGATCCTACCGTAGCAGAGCTCAAATCTGACGAAGCATACGCCTCCGCATTTTGGGATGTAATGCACACCGGTATGCCTCAGAACGCTCTCAAAAAAGGAAGTGACGGCTCGGGTGGCTTCCTTGTACCGAACACCTTTGAGAAGAAGCTCGTCGAGGGCTTGACACGCAAGAACCTTCTCCGCAGACTCGCTACGGTCATCAAGACCACTAAAACAATGAAGATCCCCAAGGTTGTAGAAGAGGGCTCTGCTGTTTGGATTCCGGAGGGTGAGAGCGTACCTATCAGCGAAACAACCTTTGGCGAGATTGTGCTCGGGGCATACAAGCTGGCACAGCGCATTCTCGTTTCGGACGAGCTCTTGGAGGACGCCAATTTCAATGTTGAGGAATACATCCGCCATATGTTCGTTTATTCCATAGCCAAGGCGGAGGAAGAGGCGTTTTTTACGGGTGACGGCAACGGCAAACCCGTGGGTATTATCCATCAGGCAGAGGTGGGCAAGGTAATAAACGATGCCGATGCACTGAGCTTTGATGACCTCATCGACCTCATTTATTCCGTTAAGGAGCCTTACCGCAAGAATGCCGTATTCATTCTTTCCGAGGACACCGAGGTGAGATTAAAGAAGCTTGGTCTTTATGACGGCAAGCCTGCTTGGATCAATTCCTTAAGCGAGGATGAGCCCGACACGCTCCTTGGTTATCCCGTATACGTAACCAACGAGCTTCCTTCGGTAGAAGCCGGGGCAAAGCCTATCCTTTTCGGTGACTTCTCACACTTTTGGATCGGTGAGCGTGGTAAGCGCAGTATTAAGCGTTTGGTTGAACGTTATGCCGATCACGGTCAGGTTGCTTACATCACATCCGAGCGCATTGATGCCAAGCTCGTTCTTCCCGAAGCCGTAAAGGTTCTTGAAGTCAAGGCGTAAACCAACAATCGGGGGAGTAACCTTTACGGTTGCTCTCCCAATAAACAAAGGAGGATAAAACATGAAACCGCAAGATAAAATTGCAATCGATAACCTTCGCATGGAAGGCAAGTCCGCAGGTGACATCGCCCTCATCCTACAACTTTCTCCCAATACCGTACGTTCGCATATCCGCCGTCATCCCGATATCCCCGGTACCCGCCGTTGTATGACTTGCGGTGCATTTGTATCGCAGCCCACGGGAAGACGTGAGAAAAAGTTCTGCTCGGATAAGTGCCGTATGGCTTGGTGGAATTCTCATCCCGAATCCATAAACCGAAAAGCATATTACAGCCTCGTTTGCGAGGAATGCGGAAAGGAGTTTGTGAGCTATGGAAACAACCGTCGTAAATACTGTAGTCGGGAATGCTACCTTAAAGCACGCAGAGCGAAATCCGTATGATCCGTCCGGGCTTATTCTTTATCACACCTCCGCAGCACTTGTAGAAAGGATGGTAAAGCAAGGTCTTCTGACGGTCACGGATTATAAGAAAGCTATTGACGTATTAAACAAAAAGTACGGATTATCTTCGGGTAGTTTATTTTCTGAAATCGCTTGACTTTCAGAGGGGTTAGAGTGATATATATAGTACCTTATAAGTAATACACAGGAGGTTATATGGCAAGAAAAATCGAACAAGTACACTTTCCCGAAGTGTTACCAAAGAAAAAGCGTGTAGCTGCATATGCGAGAGTGTCCACAGGTAAGGATGCCATGCTTCACTCCCTCTCCGCACAGGTCAGCTATTACAGCAAAATGATACAAAGCCATAATGATTGGGAGTATGCCGGAGTATATACGGACGAAGCCTTGAGCGGTACAAAGGATAACAGAGAAAACTTTCAAAGGCTTCTCGCAGATTGCCGAAGCGGAAAGGTGGATATGATCATAACCAAGTCCATATCGCGATTTGCGAGAAACACCATAACTCTTCTTGAAACTGTTAGAGAACTGAAGAGCCTGGGAGTTGATGTGTATTTTGAGGAACAGAGCATTCACACCGCAAGTGCTGACGGGGAACTGATGCTTACAATTCTTGCAAGCTATGCCCAGGAGGAAAGTCTCTCCGCAAGTGAGAATCAGAAATGGAAGGTCAGAAAGCAGTTTCAAGAGGGTAAGATAATGAACGTCCGCAGAATGTTCGGTTACCGAGTAGTAAAAGGAAACCTTGAGGTTGATGAAGCTACCGCACCTATTGTACGAGAGATATTCCGAAGAGCAGCAGATGGAGAAAGCTTTGGTGCCATTGCCCGTGATCTCAACAACAGATGCATCAGGGGTACCAACGGAGGTAAATGGAAGGCTAGCCGTATTGCTGCCTTGCTCGGAAACGAAAAATACTGCGGTAACGCCCTTTTGCAAAAGAAGTACCGTAATAACCACTTGGAGAAAAAAGAACTCCGCAATACCGGAGAACTTCCGATGTATTATGCAGAGGGGACTCACGAAGGTATCATTGATGAAGAACTGTTTTGTGCCGTCAGAGAGATCCTGCAAAGGAACACACACCGTATATCCGAGCATACTCCTTGTGAGCGCAGCATCTTTTCCGGGATGATAGTTTGTGAGAGTTGCGGAAGACATTACAAGCGTATTACAAGCAACGGCAGAAAAGCCTGGAACTGTGCTTTATATCAGGAGAAGGGCAAAGAGATGTGCACATCAAAGCAAATCCCCGAGGAAGAGCTATTTAGGCTTGCATCTGAGGTGCTCGGTGTTACGGAACTTACGCCGAATGCGTTTTTTGATAGGATAACGGCAATTACAGCCACAAAAGAAAACGCTTTGATATTTCACCTTGCAGGCGGAGAAACACCCGTTAAACGATGGAAGCCGCGTTCTCGGAGCGACGTTTGGACGGGTGAAATGAGAGAGGCAGCAAGGCAGAGGGCTTCGGAAAGGAGAACACAAAATGGCTAAGAACGTAACCGTAATACCCGCCACACGAAATTTGCATACGGGAATATCCACAGCATCAAAAACAAAACGGAAGGTAGCGGGATATGCACGTGTGTCCACCGACAGCGATGAACAATTCACAAGCTATGAGGCACAGGTGGACTACTACACCAATTACATCAAAAGCCGTCCCGAATGGGGATTTGTTGAGGTATATACCGATGAAGGCATATCCGCCCTCAATACAAAAAAGCGTGACGGCTTTAACAGAATGGTATCCGATGCTCTGAGCGGCAAAATCGACCTCATCGTAACCAAGAGCGTAAGTCGCTTTGCCCGTAATACCGTGGACAGCCTTACCACCGTCCGTAAGCTCAAGGACAAAGGTGTTGAGGTGTACTTTGAAAAAGAAAATATATGGACGATGGATTCCAAGGGTGAGCTTCTCATAACCATTATGTCATCCCTTGCCCAGGAAGAAAGCCGTTCCATTTCCGAGAACGTGACCTGGGGACAACGCAAGCGATTTGCCGACGGCAAGGTCAGCATGCCGTATAAACAATTCCTCGGTTACAGAAAAGGAGCAAACGGTCTGCCCGAAATAGTGCCGGATGAAGCCGAAATAGTACGGCGCATATACCGAATGTTTATCGACGGTAAATCCGCAAATTACATTGCAAGACACCTTACTACCGAGGGTGTTCCCACACCGGGGAAAAAGAAGGTGTGGCAAACGAGCACCGTGGAGAGTATCCTTACAAACGAGAAATACAAGGGGGACGCACGGCTTCAGAAGAAGTTTACAACGGATTATTTAACGAAAAAGATGAAAATCAATGAGGGTGAGGTTCCTCAGTATTACGTGGAGAACAGCCACCCTGCAATAATAGATCCGGCAGAGTGGGAGATGGTTCAGGGGGAGATCTGCCGACGTAAGAACGCACCGAAACGTACTTCTTGTAATAGTCCTTTCTCGGGGAAGGTCATATGCGGGGATTGCGGAGAGTGGTTCGGTCCCAAGGTGTGGCACTCAAACGATCAGTACCGCCGTGTTATATGGCAATGCAATCATAAATTCAAGGGAGAGGAGAAATGCTCAACACCGCATTTTACAGAAGATGTACTCAAGGAGTATTCCATCATTGCATTGAGCTTTCTCATCGAAAACCGTGAAGCCTTAATTGAGGATGGAAGACTTATAAAGAAAACTCTTTCCGATCATACTGAAATTGATGCCGAGATAAGATCGGTCACGGAAGAGATTGAGATTGTTACAAAGATGATAGAAAAAGCCATTACCGACAATGCGATAACGGCTCTTAACCAAGAGGAATATACTAAGTCATACGAAAGCCTGACCGAACGTTACAGAGGGTTACAGAAGCGTTATACAGCTCTTACGCAGCAACGGGAGGAAAGAAAATTTAAAGCCGACGTGCTCAGCGGATTTCTGTTCGAACTGTCCCAACTTGATCGCCTGGATACCGAATGGAGCGATGGTCGTTTTCACGCAATCGTTGAACGCATCACCGTTCACAATGACGGACGGCTTGTATTCACCTTTCGAAACGGATGCGAGAAAACGGTGATGATGTAGAGAGCTATGCCACCTGCGGATTGTATAATAAGAGAACGTTAAATAGATGCTTTGCATCAGCAAAAAATACAACCTAACTAGGACAAACCTAAGTAGGCTGTATTTGAGTAATTAATGTTTTAATATCGAGTACCATCTTCAGAAAAAGGGTCAGGTCCCACAAACTTACCATATGCAAAGATTTTTTTAACCTTTGTCGGATTGAATTGTACTCCATCGGAAAGCTCAAAATCAATTCTACACAAATAGATTTCGTTAGGCATATCCGTAAAAATATCAATAATGGTGTGACTTCCTATTTCCGAAAAATATGCTCCAGAATACTGTGTGAAAAGGTTGTTTATGGTTTTTGCCTTAAGGTCACGGTGGGCAATCGCTATAATTTCTTTTTCGTTGTCATAACAAAGAACGAAAGCATCGTCATCGTGATAATTTATGTATTCGCATAACTTGTATTTATCGCTAATAAAATCACAATTGGGAAAGCCGAGCGTGGCTTTGTCCTTGTCGGTTAACTCAGCCGCACCCAATAATAAAAATGCCAAGTAATACGTTACATTTCTTATTTCATCAATCTTTGACCAATCGTGAATATTGTGCTTGTGGAAATAACCGTTACGTATATCCTTAAACGCGAAGATAGTTTCTGTAACATATTTTTTTGCTTGGAAGTGAACTTTGCCACTAAATATATCCAAGTTGTTTTTGCAGAAATTAGCCAACGAACCAATTGAAGAATCTATTGAATTATTATCGATGTGTTCATCGTCCAAGCACACGTTCAATATTCCGCGTTGATTACTCTTAATATTTCGCCCCTCATTTTTATGAAGCAAAACTATGGAATATATCAGTTGTTCCACCGCTTTCAAATATCCCATTCCTATAATTGTTAAATCTATTGCTTGAGCCTCTTTCATTGAGTCATACATCCACTCTGCGGTAATTAAACTTTCTGCGAAATCTTGAGAACCCAATAGTATAAGATACTTGTTATTTTTTATGAACTCCGTTGCTATTTCATTGTATGATGGCTCAATTAAGATTTTACCATTCATCTCAATAGTCAGTAGTTTTTTATAGTCAAAATGTTCTAATCTATACTTTACAATTTTTGAAAAATTGCTTTGTGCTACGGGTGTTAAGTTTTTTACAACTGTAAATCCTAAATACTTATTAACGAATTTGGTGTAGTTTGAAAAACACCTATGGAAGGTCGCAAATTCCGCATCATTAAAATAGCGGTCAAACAGGGTCTTTAATGAAAAAACATAGTTATCAAGTATTTGGTTTAATTCCAGAGTCGGAATAAACTGCTTGGGTGCTCTATCATACATCAAGAAAACGCATACACATTTCTCAACATTAAAACATTCTTTTGCTTTATCTTCATCATCAGTAACGCAATTAGGTCCCGCAATAACCAAGTCATTAAACGGTTTCTTAAATAATAAGAGCGTAGACTTTGCTTTATCCAGAATGGCAAAATTAGCATCGTTATTTATTTTAGAAGCATCAACACGTTCGACATCGTAACCATAGTGCTGCAATAAATAGAATATTGTCATTTCTAAGCATTGAATGGTTACCGCTTGAGCGCTTTCAACGATGTCGGAATACGTTGCAAAAGCTTCTCCTCCAATACTTACTGCACTATTACTCTGGCTTTCTTTCAACCCATAAAGTACATATTCTTGATGTAGCGAGCGAGGATCTCTAATATTCCGAATTTTATCCAATGCTTGATTTAACAGAATATTATAGTTAAAACCACTTTCCATTTATAGACCTCCCTAATAAACAAATCGGGCACACTTCCCAAAGGATAATGTACCCGTGGTGAGTTATGGCTGGGGGGATTCAAGATAGTACTTGGTTACCACCACACTTGCAGCAGATGCGACTGCAACAACAAGTTCCAACACAAACTTGACGGTTCTTGGATTAACCTTCATATGGTTACCTCCTTAGATAGAAGTGGGCAAACGCCCCTAATCTACCGTCATCACCAAAATATATTATATCATATTTCTTTATTTTTTCAATACTAAGTGAGTTTAAAAGCATTAAAAATTCTTCACAATCGGGGGACAACGATAGGCTGCTTGTATCAATTTCAGCAAGAGTGCTCTCCCCCCTAGGTAGAATAATGGTGATAATAGCCTTACATTGATTAGTTGCCCTATATTGAACTTGGCAGAACGCTAAATCAGTAATTTAACGAATACCAATCTTTTAACGATAGGAAGGCACTACACCTTGACGGGGAGTAGTGCTTTTCTGAATTTTGAGGCTTCCGAGGCATAAGATATAGGCACCGCTTATAGCGAAATGCACCACCAAAGAGAAAAAGCCCTTGATTTACAAGGACTTTCGGTCAATTTTTAACGATAAAAAGAAAACAGTAGGTCGATACGATTGTATCAATCTACTGTTCCTTATTTGGCGGAGAAGGAGAGATTTGAACTCTCGCGCCGGTTACCCGACCTACACCCTTAGCAGGGGCGCCTCTTCACCAACTTGAGTACTTCTCCTCGGTGAACTTCTTTTTCTATTCAACTTCACGTAGTATATCACATTTTCTCTCGTTTTGCAATAGAAAGAATATGAATTTTTTGTTAACAATACATTCTTATCTCTCCCGCTTTTTTATCCCTCATTATTATAGCCCATTCTCTTTACAAAAACTCATATAAATGGTATATTCTTCTTATAAATCTAATTTTTGAAAGGAGGATTACCCTTTGACAGCTTTGAAACTTCGTCCCTTTGCCTTCTCGTGTTGTCTCTTTCTTTTCTCAACACTTATTTCTGTCTACTTTAGTCTCACAGTCAAAACAATTCTCTTTTCATTTTTTCTGCTTCTCTTCATATTTCTCTTAATAAAACGTAATTTCAAATTTGTTACATTTTTCGTTCTTCCGCCATTACTCATATCTTCACTCATCTCTATAATAAATTTCGACATCAACTACAACAACATTCAAACTTATGTTGACAAAGAATGTTACATTGATTTCATTCCCATAGAAGAACATTACGTTTCCGATACCTATTCTATATACACTGTAAAAGTAACCTCTGTAAATAATGATAGATCGAATTTTAAAGCAACAATTACTTTCCAAGGCACCATTGATACACCGCTTTATTATTCATACAGCGCAAAAGTTATGTTTTCCCAGAACAACACCTACGAAACTGATAACAGGATATCCAACTTGTCAAACGGCATATTCATCAGTGCAAACGTTACAGATAAAATAACCGATAATAAAACTCTTGTAAAATTATTCCCTAACTACTTCTTTGACAAACTTAACAACACATTATCTTCGGTATTCGACAGACACATAAAAGGTGAAGAAAACAATTTATCACAAGCGTTAATATTGGGAAACAAATCAAAACTCTCCCCTCACACTAAATACAATTTTCAAAAGCTGGGACTATCCCACATGCTCGCTGTTAGCGGACTTCATCTCTCAATTCTAATATCAACCCTAGACCTAATAATTGATAAACTTAGCATAAACAAAAAGAAAAAGTACGTATTAATGATCTTTCTTACATTTGCTTATGCAGGACTGACAGGATTTTCATCATCCGTAAAAAGAGCAGCCTTAATGCTTATTATCTATTATCTTACCTTCCTTATTTCAAAAAGCAACGATTCAATAACTTCGCTTTGCACATCGGTCGCGTTGATCGTCTTTTTCTCACCATGCTCAGTCTTTGATATAGGTCTATGGTTATCATTCCTTTCGACCTACGGAATATTGGCTGTCGCCATTCCCGTAACACAAAAATCTATTGATAACCAAAACAACGAAGAAAAACATTCTTTACTTAAAACAACATTTAAAAAGCTATGGTCTATGCTGTTATTCGGCATCGTCCCCGTTTTATTCTCAATTCCTGCAATATGGATATCCTACGGTGAAATAGCTGTTCTTTCTCCAATTTCAAACATATTATTTACACCGTTTCTCTTAGCTATTATGTACACCTGCCCCGTGTTCCTCTGTCTTTCCTTTATACCACCTCTAGCTCATTCGGTATCTTTAATCCCCTATCTATCGGCTAAACTTATGCTTACTTTGGCAGAGCTACTTTCCGACTTTTCTCCTGTCATATCAATAAACTACAGTTTTTCTAAATATATTATAATATTTTTGGTAGTTACATTATTTATCATTTCTTTGACAAATCCAAAAAATAAATCTGTTTATTTCATTCCGTTTATTGTGTCAATTCTGATTTTCAGTATTTGTATTTATGTCCACTTTGCAAACACAAAAGACACACAAAAAGCCATATATTCCACATCATATTCAGGCCAATCTTTTCTAATAATAAGCAACAGAAAAACCCTTCTTTTAGACATATCCGGTGGAAATACGCAAAATGCACTTTTAGCTGAGTTACATCTTAACAACAATCACCTAACACAACTTAACGGGTATATTATAACCGATTATACCAACCGCTATTTAAAGTCGGTCGAACGTTTATCGGCTGTTACCGACATTGAAACTTTATATCTCCCCACAACGTACGGACAGTATGATGAGGTAATAAAACAACAAATCATTTCACTCGCAAATGAATACAAAATCGATATTGTACCATACGACAATTTAATAGCTTTCAACGGTGTAGATATACAAGTCGAAAACCTTTCCAAAAGTGCTGAATATAAGCCTGATTCAATAGCCGTAACCCTTTCTGCAAATAACAGCTCTTACGTTTATTTCAGCTACGGATTTGACTCAACTGTATACGGAAAAGGATATGCTACTAAACTTTTTAATACGCAAAATAATTACATATTCGGTACGTACGGTATAAAATGTGATCCTGCCCGTTTAAGTCTTTTTTTCAAGGATAACGTATCGCTGTTTTTTCCCTCTAAAGAGATCTTTGAACACTATAAAACCACTCTCCCAAACACAAAAAACATCATTTTCTTAAAAAATGGGTATGAACTTCCACTTAATTAAATTAACTTTTTGCTGATTTATATTAAAAAGATTTCGTTTTTTTAATATCTTAAAGTTTTTTTGCAAAAACAATTAATTTGATAAAGCATTTTTTTAAAAAAATACTTGAAATTTGTCGCTTTATCAACTATAATGGCATTGTAGTTTTATAAGCAAAAAAGGGAGTAACAGTTATGGACAATATAGATAAGCAGATTCTATCTATGCTTCAAAAAAATGCCCGCACCCCTCTCAAAGTTCTGGCAGAAAAAGTCTTTCTCTCATCTCCAGCAGTTTCAGCAAGAATCAGACAGCTTGAAAACGACGGTGTTATTACGGGATACAGAGCAGAAATTGATCCTGCCAAACTCGGTTGTTTTATTACCGCTTTCATCAACATATCTATGGAAGGCGCAAAAAGGCCCGAGTTTTATGAATTTGCAGACAAGTGCCCTAACGTGCTTGAATGCAACTTTATCACAGGTGAATACAGTATGCTTTTAAAAGTGGCATTCCCGTCAACATTTGAACTTGATGCGTTCATCGGAGAAATCCAGAAATTTGGAAAAACACAAACAACGATCGTATTCTCCACCCCCATTAAAAACCGTGGAATTACAATCGAAAGCGAAAGCATTGTTTCAAAAAAGAAATAAAATAATTGCCGAGCATTAAAAATGCTTGGCATTTATTTTTTATTCGTGCATATATTTTATTACATTACTTTACCGAAAGTGAACTGTTATGAAAAATATATGTATTCCCACCTACACGCAAAACGAAAAAAAACATATGATCAAACACGATGCTACCCCAATAGGTATCGTCTACTATAACACTATGACCTTTGAAGGAACGGGTAGCATTTGCAAAAAGATAAGTGATTTTTATGAAAAGTTTCTTGCTAACTTTTCAAAGTGGATCGATATTGATTTTAAAAACTACGCGGAAAAAGATTACCTCTCTGATAGCAGTCCAAGAAAACGTTTCAGATATAAACCGTTTAATTTGTATTTCACAATGTCGGGAGACTTAAAAGATCAGTACTTTTTTGAAACGGACATTAAAATCACGCTTTTCAAAAAAGACGTTATGATCTCCGAAAAAAACATACGCCACATTTGGAATTTAAAAAACGGTAATCTTCATACAAACAGATAAAAAAGGTGAAAAGCATTTCTATCAGCTTATCACCTTTTTGTTTTTTATTTATTGTTTATTTTCTCAAGAGCCTCTATAACGTCGCCGTACATATATAAAGTACCTAGTGCAATTAACGGAACGTCATCTCTTTTTGATGCCAAAAGTGCGTTTCTCACACCCTCTTCTATACTGTCAAAATGATAAGCATTTATCCCATAATTTATAAAATACTCGGCATACAATTTGCTGTCCATGGAACGCGGATTATCAGGTATTACAGTAAAAGCCTCATTTGCCACCTCGGAAATAACAGGCAACATTTCCCCAACGTTTTTATCCGCCATTACACCCGATATAATATTTACTTTTTTGTTTGGGAAAAATCTTTTTACACTGTCGATACAAGCTCTTAACCCTTCGGGGTTATGCGCACCGTCATATATCATCAAAGGATCCTTGTTTATAATCTCAAACCTTGCCGGCCAATAAACCTTTTCCAAACCACCTCTTACAACGCTTTCGTTAAGATTATATCCTACTCCTTTCAGAACGGAAATACTCTCAAGCACAGTTGCAATATTGGACGGCTGATAATCGCCCACAAGCGAAACGAAAAGCTTCTTATACTCATTACAATCAAGCGTACATCCGTATAAAGATAATTCAATATTTGACAAGTGTTGGGAAGAAGACGTATAAAGCTTTGACTCCTTCTCTATTGCAACTTCCGAAATAGCATTGTAAGCTTCAATACTCTTTCCGCCGAAAACAACAGGAATACCATTCTTTATTATCCCTGCCTTTTCTCTTGCGATTTTTTGTATCGTATCGCCGAGATAAGCCGTATGGTCAAGCGCTATCCCCGTAATTATCGACAAAACCGGAGTTTTTATAATATTGGTTGAATCCAGTCTTCCGCCCATACCCGTTTCAAGCACGACTATATCACAGTTATTTCTGCTAAAATACTCAAAAGCTATCGCGGTTATAAGTTCAAATTCAGTCGGTACATCACTCATTTTATCAGCAAACTGCTTTACGTAACTTGTAACTTCAGACAGTTCTTCATCTGATATCATCTGACCGTCAATTACCATTCTTTCGTTGAAATATCTTACAAAAGGCGACGTATAAAGTCCCGTTTTGTATCCCGCTTCTCTCAACACGCTTGACAGCATTGAACAGACAGAACCCTTGCCGTTTGTTCCCGCTACGTGAATATATTTGAGCCTATCTTGCGGATTACCCATCATCCCAAGAAGTTCTCTCGTTCTTTCAAGTCCGGGACGGCTTCCCTTCCAACAAACTGAATGTATATATTCCAACGTTTCTTTAATATTCATTTCGTTTTCACTCTTTCTAATCCGTTTTTTATCGCGTTATTTCTGTAAAGTATAATAATTATTATACTTTCGGCTAAAGCGGTAATAAGATACGTAACGGTTCGTTCAGGTATCAAGACCTCCAAAGCCATTCCGTACATTTTTGACAAAACAACGGTTTTGATAACCATATTGCTGATTATATGCCCTAAAAATACAGCTGTTATAATAGGTAATTCCTTCTTTTTACTCTTTATTGCCTTAAATGTAATCCCCGATATAATACCTATCATCATGGATGCTAACGTTATAAAAGGATTGATTGCATATCCTTTGAAAAGACAACCTAAAAGGTCAGAAGCTATACCGACAGCACCGCCAATCAGCGGCCCTAAAGTTATTCCTGCAAACAATATCGGAAAATTCTCAAAACTTATTCGCCATGTATCACCCGATGGCGCTATAAGCTTCATAACACCGCTTATGGCGCATAGAAAAGCCGCAAAAACCAATACCTTTACACTACCGAAAAGTGCTATATTTTTTTGTTTTTTCATAAAAAAACCTCCTCACGTTGTGCATTCCAAAGCCACAAAATGAGGAAGTATAATACAACTCATATATGCAACAGCGGGATGCGGCTGATGAACCGCAACATTAACTGCTTTCGTCCGACTGACAACTCCCTGTTCAATCAGCACTTAACGCTCATCTGCCTACTCTGTGGTGCATCTATTCTATCACATTTTTTTCCATATTGCAATAGCATTTTTTCATTATTTAACCGGAAAATTATTGACTTTACCTTCTATTTAATATAAAATTTAAAATAGTAATATTTTTTAAATTTTCTTATGGAGAAAGTTATGGTAAAAGTAGCAATTATAGGATGCGGTTCGATAGCAAAAACAGCGCACATTCCATCATACCTCAAATGCAAAAACGCAGAAATCAAATATTTTTGCGACATAATAGAAGAAAGGGCTATAGCCGCTACTAAAAAATTCGGTTGCGGAATTGCAGTTAAAGATTACAAAGAAATATTGAATGACCCTGAAGTTGACGCAGTATCTATATGCACTCCAAACAGAGTTCACTCAACTATCGCCATAGACTTTCTAAATGCAGGAAAACACGTTCTTTGCGAAAAACCTGCCGCTATAAATCTTGACGAAGCTTTAAAGATGCAACAAGCTCAAAAATCTACGGGTATGACACTTAACATAGGTGTTGTTAACCGTTTCAACGAGCCCGTTAATATGATTAAAAAATATATAGAAGACGGAAAACTTGGTGAAGTTTTTCACGTTTACGCCTCATTTCGCGCTCACCGCGGTATCCCCGGACTTGGCGGCGCATTTACAACAAAGTCTATTTCCGGCGGCGGTGTTCTTATTGACATGGGTATTCACTTTATTGATATCGTTATGTATTGTACGGGTGATCCGACTCCTTTATCGGTCACAGGAGACACTTTCTCGCGTTTAGGCAAAGATATTCCTAACTACGTATACAGAAATATGTGGGCAGGTCCTCCCGTTCTTGACGGAACGTTTGACGTTGAAGAATCGGTTACCGGTATAGTCAGAACAAACGGCCCTACTATTTCTCTTAACGGTGCTTGGGCTCAAAATATCGCTCGTAGCGAAATGTATATCGACTTTATGGGTGACAAGGGTGGTATCCGTTTGCGTTATGGGAATGACTTCACATACTTTACAACGAAAGATGGCAAGTATTATGAAGAAACACCGGAGTTTGACACCTCAAATCTCTTTATGGAAATGTTCCAAAACCAAATCCAAGCATTTGTTAACTGCGTTGAAACAGGCGAGAAGCTCCCTTCTCACATCGACTATGTTATTAAATCTGCAAAGATCATACAAGCTATCTATACTTCGGCAGAAACAAAAAGCGAAGTAAAATTATAATGATAAACACCTAATTCGGTTGACAATATTTGATATCGACTGTATAATTCTATTATGATATTGAAAGGAGGTATATTATGAGTAATCAGCCTTTGGCAGACAGAATAAGACCGCAAAGTTTTTCGGAAATGGTTGGTCAGAAGCATCTTTTCGGTGAAAACGGCGCCATTACACGAATGGATAAAAATAACTACGTAACCAATATGATATTCTACGGTCCTCCCGGAACAGGCAAAACAACAGCCGCTAATATTATTGCAAAAAAAAGCGGAATGAAGTTGTTCTCTCTTAATGCCACCTCTGCTTCCTTAAGCGACGTAAAGGATATTATATCTCAAACAGGTACCCTTTTTGGTTCAAACGGTATATTGCTTTATCTGGATGAAATACAATATTTTAACAAAAAGCAACAGCAGTCTCTTCTTGAATATATGGAAGACGGCAGAATTACTTTAATTGCCTCTACAACGGAAAATCCATTTTTCTATATTTATAACTCGATCTTATCACGTTCTGCGGTATTTGAATTTAAATCAGTCACAAAAGAAGATATGCTCCCTGCCCTCAAAAGAGGTCTTGAAATATTAAATGAAGAAAAGAAAAATAATATAAAAGCAACCGACGATTGTCTCCTTCAAATTGCAAAATGCTCATCGGGTGACGTAAGACGCGCTCTGAATACGCTTGAAAACATTTATATGACAGCCGATACGGAAATTACTCCTAACCATATTGATTCATTTATCCCCGAAATAACTGCTGTATACGACAGACACGGTGACAATCACTACGATATGCTTTCTGCTCTTCAAAAATCAATACGTGGCAGCGATCCCGATGCTGCGGTCTTCTATCTTGTAAAATTACTTGAGAGCGGTGATATGATATCTGCCTGCAGAAGACTTCAGGTTATCGCCAGTGAAGATATAGGGTTAGCTTATCCATTAGCTCCCGTTATGGTGAAAAGTTGTGTCGACAGCGCGTTTAATCTCGGTATGCCCGAAGCTCGTATTCCTCTGGCAAACGCCACTGTATTCCTTGCAACGTGTCCTAAGTCTAACAGTGCATATATGGCGTATGCCCTTGCCAAAGAGGATATCGAAAAAGGCAACGGTATGTCTACCCCAAGACTTTTCCAAACGAGATACCATGACGAATACAAATATCCTCACGACTATCCAAATCATTATGTAGAACAGAAGTACCTTCCCGACGATGCTTCAGGTAACTACTACAAATTTGGAGAAAACAAACAGGAATTGGCGGCTAAAGCTTACTGGGATAACATTAAAAACAAAAAATAATGCTATACGCAACTGCTTGTTGCATATAGCATTTTTTTATTTTCTCTTGTTATTTTGAGGTTTAGGGATTTTAGTTACCGTTGAATACAGATATATATCATGCCTTCGGGTAATATTCATACTGCCGTGTTTTATATAGTTTCCAGCCGTATTAACAAATCTAACGGTTTTCATTTTTGAGCGCATAACGCCGGTTATTATCAACGCTATCGCCACTCCGACCGCTATTGATATCAACAAATTTTTCTCTAAGTCAAATACATTTGTTTCTTTGTTCTCCGGCTCGTAATCAGTGTAATATTCGTCATAGTCATAGTCATAGTCATAGTCATCATCATAATAATAACCGTAACTGTATGCAAATACGTTCACACTTAAATATAAAGCTATCACAAACACAAAAACTGCAAACAGTATTATTTTTTTTACTTTACTGCAAATCATACATTCACCCAAAAATATGCACCAAATAAGTAATGCCGAACATTAAAGCTCCAATTCCAACACTCAAAAGAGACAACCACTTAAAGTACGCGCCGTTATCTATGGGTAAATTACCCACAAATTTCCCCGTCTGACCGTTCATGGCAAAAGTATATTTTTCGCCCTTGTACGTCGTATTGAGCAACCAAACCGGCAGAAGCGCATATTTAGGCTTGCCGTTATTAAGTGATACGCGTCCGCTTTGCTTGATGACTGAAGAATACCCTACAACAGTTCTTGCAAATTCCTCTTCAGTGCTTCTCTTTATTCTTTCGTTTGCTCTTTCTTTACTGTCAGACGAAGATACGTCGTATTTATCTGCAAAATAACCTGCAAGATACGCAGTTTGAAAATCAACCGCATCATCCATATTGTAAGGCTCAAGTGACTCCATCAGATCATCCGGCATTTTGGTCGAGCCATCAACGGGGACGTTTTCAAATCCGATACCACCGCCTCTTAAAACTGAATAATGACTGGTCTTGGTGTATATATACTTACTGTCACTCCAGCTCATCAGCCTCGTTGCCCTGTATCTTATATCAGCATCGACGTCAGCATTATAAAGCCAGAATGGAACGTATATTCCCTTGATCTCGTCGATCTTATTCTCGCTTTTAAAAACTTTGGGCAATAAAGGCTTTTTTTCTAGGTGTTTCATAAGCCCTTCCTTTGCCGCATTTTTATCAAGCTTGAAAGGTATTACGTAATCCGGCTTGTAATCCCCCGAAACAAACTCCGCCACAACAACAGGATTTCCACAAAAAGGACATTCTGTTGCCGCCGTTGTTTTGTCTCCGACAATTTCTCCGCCGCAAGACTTGCAGGAGTAAACACGGATGTTTTCAACATCTTTATCATCCCAGACATTTAAATCTGACTCTTCCCAGTTCATTTCATCGTCAGATGTGTCATTAATATCTTCATTGTAAGAAAGTAAAGCTTCAACGTCAAACTCTGTGTCACAGTAAGGGCATTTCATTTTTTGCGCTTTACTGTCAAACTCTATAGCTCCACTGCAACACGGACATTTATATTGCAATAATTCGGACATTATTTTACTCCGTTTAGCTAGTTATAATAAATTATTACTTTATATCCTCATCAGTAAATCTATCTCCGCATTCGGGACAGAATTTGGGAGGATTAGCTGGATCCTCAGGCTGCCAACCGCATTTATCACATCTGAACAAAGGGGCATCTACGGGTTTCTTGCTTCCGCATTCAGAGCAGAATTTTCCCTTGTTAACGTTGCCGCAAACACATTTCCAACCTTCGTTTGTAACATTGGGATTTTGTGTTGTCTGTTGTGTTGAAGCCATATTGTAAAGTTGAGATATATTCGCTGAATTTGCGTTATTCATCGCCATTCCCATTCCCATAAATCCGGTCATAGCTCCGCTGTCATTTGATGCAGCCGCTCTCATAGCGTCAGCCTGCGCTCCCACCAAAGTTGCTGCCGCAAGAGAAGGATCTCTCAATATAGCACTCTTTTGTAAAGTCTTTATCATTTCCGCATCTTCATCCGTAAGAGTGGGCGGATTCATAGCAATACTTACGACCTTAATACCGCGAAGCTCTCCCCACTTACGTGAAAGCTCGGCATTAACGGCATCTTCAAGTTCACTCTTGTGAGTAAGTATCTGATTTGGACGAAGTTCAAGTTCAGACAATCTGCCGAGAGCAGGTCCTAACGCGCTTATAAATTCAATTTTTAACTGATCGTCTATTTCTTCACGCAAATATTCACTTTCAACGTTTCCGCAAACATTTGTATAGAACAACAGCGGGTTTTCGATCTTATAAGAGTAAACGCCGTTACAACGCAGAGAAACGTCAACGTCAAGTCCTATCTTTGTGTCAACCACTCTGAAAGGAACGGGAGTAGGTGTTCCGAACTTATTGTCGATCAATTCTTTTGTATTGAAATAATACACACGCTGATCATTTCCCGTATCTCCGCCGTATGTAAATCTCTTTCCGATAGTTTTAAACGTATTTAAAATACTTTCACCCAAATTACCCGAAAAGATGCTGGGTTCGGTTGATTTATCATAAGTATAAACACCGCTCTCAGCGCAAAGATCAACTATCTTCCCTTGCTCAACTATCATCATACACTGGCCGTCGGCAACCGCAATTCCCGAACCGTTTGATATAATGTTGTCGCTTCCCTTTGTGTTGGAGGAACGTCCGCTTACACGTTTCTTCCCCTTTATGACTATAACGTCTTTATCCATTGAATCGCAGTAAAAATATTCTTTCCACTGGTCAGCCAACGTGCTTCCCAACGCGCCTATTCCTGCCTTAATAAGTCCCATATTTGTAATCTCCTTTCGGTTTTTCAAAATTATATTATCATATATATTATATCACAATAACAAATTTCTGTCTATAATTTTAAAAAAACTCCGTACATATAACGTATATGTTACGAAGTTTTTGTTTTTTGCATAAATCAGCACTGTTAAAGAAATTTTCTTATTTTTGATAAAGCGCCCTTTTCAAGCCTTGACACCTGCGCTTGAGATATTCCTATTTCATCTGCAATCTCCATTTGCGTCTTACCGTTGAAATATCTCATATTTATAATATCTCTCTCCCTTTGACCGAGCCGTTTCATAGCCTCTCGTATCGATATGTCCTCAAGCCACATCTCATCTGTGTTTTTTTCGTCCTTGACCTGATCCATAACGTATAAAGCATCTGACGATGAACCGTCGTTATATACGGGTTCAAATAATGATATAGGCTCCATTATCGCTTCAAGCGCATTTACTATTGCCTCTTTTGTGTACTCCTCTCCCGTCTCATTTAACTTTTTTGTTATCTCATCGAAAGTCGGCTCCCTCGAAAGTGTTTTTGATAACGTTTCTTTTATCTGTAAAGCTTTGTAAGCTAAATCTTTTACCGAACGGCTCACCCTTATGCTGTTATTGTCCCTTAGGTATCTTTTTACTTCTCCGATTATCATGGGCACAGCGTAAGTTGAAAACTTTACATCAAGCTCTGTATTAAAATTGTCAACCGCTTTTATTAAACCGATACAACCAACCTGAAAAAGATCATCTGCATTTTCGTTTCTGTTTGAAAACCTTTGTACTATGCTTAAAACCAAACGTAAATTCCCGTCGATTAACTCTTGTCTTGCCACAGCATCTCCCTTTGATGCCTTTTTCAGCAGTTCTTGCTTTTCATCGGAGGTAAGTGTCTTGAGCTTCGATGTATTAACTCCGCTTATTTCGACCTTATTGTAATACATTTACTTTCCTCCCGCTTTTTGTAACGCAAGAAAAGTATTGCCTTAAAGGGTATATTGTTATTCGTATTTTGGCTATGGAATTTATTTCAATTTTTACTTTATTTTCCTGTATTTATTCATCTTACTTTTTAAGAGTTTTTATTTTTCTTCATATTATATTATATACAGCAAATTTTATACCATTTTAGTACTGTTGCATAAAAAAATTATATATATTTGAGTATACTATCCCCCTTTTCCCTTTGTAATTAACTAATCAAGTCCACACTTTTGTGCACGTTGCACAAAGTTTTAATACTTTTGTTGACACTTTGATATAAATATGGTATAATGTTTAGGTATTTTGTGTTTAACAAATAATTATTAAGAGGTGGTTTACATTAAACGATTTGATTGTAAAAGACTAGTTCTGTTTATAGTCATCGCGAGTTTGGCATCTATTATTTTTATTATTTCGGCATCAGCGGCAGTTAGCCTTTTTACAAATGAAACAGACCCGACACAGCTTAATGACGGTATTTATAACATAGTAAACCGTCAAACCGGTCAATACCTCGATGTGTTTGATTTTATCTATGATAAAGAAGGAAAAACTTATCTTTCAAACAAATCAGGACAAAACGGTCAGGATTTTTACGTAAAAAGACAGGATGATAATACATATATAATCTATCCTCAAAGCGAAAACGGTATCTATTCCCTTTCCTATGAATTTGATATTATGGAAGGCGAATTTATAACCAAAAAAGAAGAGATATCAAATCAAAGTAAATTTACGATCGTTCCGGTCATCAACGAAGAAACTAATATAACCTACTACACTATCAAGCCTTCTTGTATGATCGACACCCAGTTTGCTTTGGGGATATCCTCAACAAGATCAAACTACGGCTATTCCTTGGCAGGTCTTTCTCTTGAAAATGACAGCTCGAAACAACAGTGGCAGTTTATTAAAGTATCATCTGCAACACTTGAAATGGAAGGCTCTTACATCAACTTAAGACTTGGTGACAGCCGTGATATCTATGCTGCTCTTACTCCCGAACATTTGATTGGAAATATGGTCTGGGAAAGCAGTAATTCTGAAGTAGCCTCCGTAGACGAAAACGGTGTCGTTTACGCCCTCTCCGAAGGAACTTCAACCATTACCGTATCGTGCGGTACAAAAAAGGTATCAACAACTGTTAAAGTAACAGATCTTTATGCATACACCTGGTACAGTCAGCACAATATGTACAGCGGTGGTTGGTATGCATCACCCTTGACGAATGTAACGTTCAACAACCGTTTGTTCTTCTCGCACGGTTACAGATCGGCTGCAGACTGGATGGACGAGGGATGTAAGCTTTCTTCGGAAGCTATGGTTCTTCACAATATGGGAGCTAAGCTCACAAACGGTTACGATTTCAGAACCGACAAAGAAAACGAGCTTGACGCCGATCCCTATACTGTTGCTTTGGCAAATACAGGCACAAAAGGCGTTACAAGAAGTTTAACTACTTGGAACAACCCCGTAAGTGTCAGCCATTATCTTATCAACCCCAGATTTCTTGTTGACGGTAACACCGTCGTTACCAAAGAATATCACGGCAACTCTTTAAAACATATAAAAGAATTGCTCGATAAACACCCCGAGGGTGTTGTGGTTGGTATGTATAACGGCTACGAAGATACAACCCATTACGTTGTATTTACAGAATGTCTCAACCCCGACGATAAAAACGGAAACTATGAATTCCGTATTTGTGATTCGGCAGCTTCGATTCCCGAACTTGGTGACAACGTTCCCTTCAACCAGTCAATTTCCTATAAAAGTTTAGGTTACAGATACAGCTCAATATTCACTTACTCGGTATACGAAGTAGTTGAACCCGTTGAGCCCAGTGAATCTGTTGAAAAATAATTATAATTACAAATTAACAAAAAATGTGTACGGAACATTCCGTACACATTTTTTATTAGCTTTATTTATCTGTTCAAATTATATACTTCAACAGTTTCTTTTACCAAAGTCTTATAAGTTCCTGTATAATACTCTACTTCAATATGAGTATCGTCTATAACTTTTATGCTCTCAACGAGAGAGTCCAAGTTTTCGGTATCGTTTGAGAAAGGAAGTACGACTATCTTTGCATAAAAATACGAATCATAAGCATCTCGTAAGATAAGCTGGATCTGTCCGTTCTTTACACGCATATAAGTGATAATATTATATATTAAGTAATCAGTGTTAAACGAATACTCTTCCGAAAAAACATTATTTTGGGTGTTGAAATACTTGTTTCTTTCACCAAAATCAATCTTTACCAAAGATGCTTTGTTTTCCGTAACTTTAACGTCACCTTGGCAAACAAGACGTCTTATCACCTTTTCGCCGTCAGACGAATATAATTCACACTCAACGGTATCATCTTGCCCCTTGTAAAGCTTATGATACTTTCCGCTTGACAAAACTTCTCGGTTAACTGTTTCGGGAATATAAAAATTACTTTCGGGCATAGCGTTTTCCCAATAATAATTCTCTAAAATCTCTCCCGATACAAACTTTGACGTATTCATCGAGTATACGTAAACCGTATTTTCATTGTATGCTTCATCTGAATACAAAACATCAAGCACTTCCATATCGTTGTATGTTACGGTGTTGATATTGGTTCCGATATCGTGTATTTTTCTACCGGTCGATAACACCAAAAAGTTCTGGGAATAATTCACCTTAGGTAGTTCACCCTCAATACCAAGATATGCTTTTATCTCAGTCTCGGAATAACCGTCGGTTATCTGATAAACCATACTGTATTCGCTGTTTATCAAATATGACTTAAATCTCTCGTTCTTTCTCAAGTTTTCCTCAAGAACCGTAAAATCAAATTTTACCTCGCCCTCCAGATTTAAAGCATACACGAGCTGATTTATGCTTGGTACCTTTACTCCGTCTTCATTAGAGTCTTTATTTGTATCATTTTTATTTTGTGACGGGCCTTCGTCCCTACCAAAGACAGCGATCGCTACACACATAACAAGCAATATCGCAGCTATCAATGCCAAGATTTTTACGTATTTGTTATTCATTAACAATACCACCGTCCCTCTTAAATATTATATTTTAACGTACTTTTAACCGATCGAGCTCTCTACGAACTCACATACCTTTGCCAACGCTTCATCTACCTTGCCGGAGTCTTTTCCGCCCGATACTGCACTGTCGGGACGGCCTCCTCCGCTTCCGCCGGTAAAAGTACCCAACATTCTTGCAATATTACCTGCATGAGCGCCTTTTGCCACAGCGTCTTTACCGCAGCAAGTTACGAAATTCAATTTTCCGTTAGCCATAGCTGCCAATGCAACAACAATGTCAGAATGTTGATCTTTAAGTCTGTCACAAGCCTTTCTTGCAACGTCTACGTTCATTTCTTCAGATTTCATAACAGCAACTTTAAGGCCGCATACGTCAGATGCATTTTTATAAAGATCAGCAGTTTTTGTTTCTGAAAGCTGTGTATTCAAAACTTCAACAGTCTTCTTCGTCTCTTTAAGCTCATTCTGTATAAGTTCAATTCGTTTAGGAATGTCACCTATGTTATTTGCCTTCAATTCCTTGGCAACCGTGTTTATTAAATTATTCTTTTCAGATATATATTCAAGGACACCTCTACCGGTTACGCCCTCAATTCTTCTCGTTCCTGCAGATACGGACGTCTCGGATATGATCTTAAACAAAGCCGCTTGGCTGGTATTAGTAAGATGCGTTCCTCCGCAAAGCTCGGCCGATACGTTGCCCATTTTTACAACACGTACCATATCTCCGTATTTTTCTCCGAATAAAGCCGTAGCGCCCATTCCCTTTGCCGTTTCAATATCAGTCTCAACCGTACTTACATCATAAGCTGCCAAGATCCAATCGTTTACGGTATTCTCAACCTTTTCGATCTCTTCCGCCGTCATAGCCGTAAAGTGCGAGAAGTCAAATCTGAGTCTGTTTTCGTCAACGTACGAACCTGCCTGTTCAATATGATTTCCCAAAACCTTGCGTAATGCCGCCTGAAGCAAGTGAGCTGTCGAATGGTTTCTTGTTATTGATTTACGTCTCTCTAGATCTACCGTTGCAGATACAGAGTCACCCTCCATCAATTCTCCATGCTTCACTTTGCATATATGCATATATATACCGTCATGTTTCTTGGTGTCAATAACCGTATATTCACCGTTTATGCCGAATATTTTTCCTGTGTCTCCGACCTGACCGCCGCCTTCTGCGTAGAAAGGTGTCTTATCAAGGATAACGGTTACTTTTTCTCCGTCTTCGCTTTCAAATACTGCCAGAATATCAGCATAAGCCGTAGTGTCGGTATAACCGCAGAATTCTGTCTTGTCGAGCTTTTTCAACTCATCAAAACTCTCTGCCGCCCAACCAAAATCACCTAACGCTGCTCTCGCACCTCTTGCTCTCTCCTTCTGTTCTTTGAGAAGAGCCTCATATCCTTCGGTGTCAACGCTGACTCCGGCTTCTTGTGATATTTCACGAGTTAGGTCATAAGGGAAACCGTAAGTATCGGAAAGTTTGAATACGTCACTTCCACTGAGCTTATTTGTTTTATCATTTTTAGCTGTTTCAATAAGTTTACCGAGCATTTCAAGTCCGCTGTCAACAGTTGAAGCAAAACGTTCTTCTTCAATGCCTATGATCTTTTTGATGTAGTCAAGTTTTTCGGTAAGTTCGGGATATGCGCTTAAGTTTTCTTTTGCAACGACATCACATAATTCCGAAAGGAATGTTCCCTTGATTCCAAGTATTCTTCCGTGTCTTGCCGCTCTGCGAAGAAGTCTTCTCAAAATATATCCTCTGCCCTCATTTGATGGAACGACGCCATCGCAAATAAGGAAGGACGTACTTCTTATATGGTCTGTAATTACACGCAAAGATATATCTTTCTTGGGATCTTCGCCATATTTAACGTTTGATATCTCAGATACCTTTGCCATAATGTTTTTAACAGTATCGACTTCAAAAAGGTTGTTTACTCCCTGCATAACGCAAGCAAGTCTTTCAAGCCCCATACCCGTATCAATGTTAGGCTTTGCAAGAGGGGTATAGTTACCTGCGCCGTCACCGTCAAACTGAGTAAATACAAGGTTCCAGAATTCCATAAATCTGTCACAGTCACATCCCGGTTTGCAATCGGGTGAACCGCAACCAAACTCTTCACCTCTGTCGAAGTGAAGCTCTGAACAAGGACCGCAAGGACCGCTTCCGATCTCCCAGAAGTTGTCGTCGCCAAGTCTAACTATTCTTTCGGCAGGAACTCCAACCTTTTTATTCCATATTTCAAAAGCTTCGTCATCTTCTTCGTATATCGTTACCCAAATCTTTTCTTCGGGAAGCTCTATAACCTTGGTACAAAATTCCCACGCCCACGTTATTGCCTCTTCCTTGAAATAGTCTCCAAAAGAAAAGTTTCCAAGCATTTCAAAAAACGTACCGTGACGAGCCGTTATACCAACCCTTTCAATATCGGGGGTACGGATACATTTCTGACAAGTAGTCATTCTGTGACGAGGGGGTTCTGACTCACCCTTGAAATATTTCTTCAAAGGCGCCATACCTGCGTTTATAAGCAAAAGAGATTTATCATCAATCGGAACAAGAGGAAAACTCTTGTGTCTTAAATGTCCTTTACTCTCAAAAAATGAAAGATAAGCTTCTCTTAAATCATTAAGTCCTGTCCACTTCATATATTTTTTACTCCTTAAAGTTCAATATCGGATAAATCAAATTGATTATTATCAACCGTCTCGGCATTTTCAGCCTTAGCGGTATTTACTTTTACAATATCTAAAAATTTTGCCGTAGGGTTCTGATATAAAATGTTAAGCACCTCTATAAAGTCTCTTATAACTTCTCTCGGCGTTATCATCTTTTCCGCTCCGGCCCTCGAAAGACAATCTTTCAAAAAGCATTCTGCTTCGCTATCGTTTATTGGTACTTCCCAATTATAGTTTTGCGCGTGAAGATTTTTCACTCTCAAAACAAGAGCGTAAAGCTGGTTATCGTCCAACCTTTCAAGGCGTATAACCGGCCCCATCAAATTCTTAAAACCATTTGATGAATATCTTCCCTCTTCAAGTCGGCTTTTTAAAGCCTCGTAACTGAAAAGTCCCCTTCTCTTATCTTCAAGAAACATCGGCGTTCCGCCAAGCACTATACCTAAACCATTTGCATTTCCCTGAAGAGTATCATTAAACATCGACAAAAGCTTTTCGTAATTTGCCTCTCGCGATATCCTGTTTGTGATCTTATACAGATTTACACATTCATCAATAAAAATCACAAAGCCTTTGTAGCCTATTTCTCTTACAAAAAAAGCAAACAACTTTATATAATCATACCAGTTTTCGTCATTTATTATCGATGAAACCTTTAAAGCGCTCTTCGCCTCTGTCTTATTAGAAAACTCGCCTCTTAACCACCTAAAAGCATTTGCCTTCAGTAAATCGTCATCCGTCTTATGCGCTTTGTATATAGCGTTAATAACGGTTGCAAAATCAAATCCTCCAACCTGACTTTCTGCGCGTGAAGTTACACTGTATATCCTTTTTTCAACCTCATCGTCAAACGCCTTTGTTCCAATCTCTAGTCCGCTTAAAGCAACCTCCGACTGTGTGTTCGATATCCATTTTGCAATCAAAGACTGTAAACTGTTCCCGTCAGGAGATGTTTTGGTACACATATTTTTTATCAGTTCTTTATATGTCGCAAGACCGTTCCCCTTTGAACCGTACAGTCTTCTTTCAGGAGATAGGTCAGCATCGCAACAAACAAATCCCTTTTCAACGGCATAACCTCTTACAAGCTGAATAAGAAAACTCTTACCGCTTCCGTATCTGCCGATGATCAGCTTCATAAAAGAACTGCCCTCGGATACCCCCTCTAAAGCATCAAGCAAAGAGGATACTTCCATCTCCCTGCCTATTGCAACGTAGGGAGCTCCCTTTCTGGGAACAACACCTGCCGAAAGGCTTTCAAGCAGAGAGGACAATATTCTTTTCGGAACTCCTTTTACAATTTCAGCCATTCTTTGATCTCCTGTTCATAATCGGATATAACCTTATATCTTCCGTCAAGTTCTTCTATACCAACATCACCTAATATTTCATAACAAAGCTCGTTTACACATTCCGCCAAAGTCTCATTCAGCATATAACACTCTTCCGCCAATTTCGCAAAAGATATCATATCGTTCTTAACAACGTAAATAAGCGCCTGTCTTGCAACATCAAGTGTTTCATTCTCAATAGATTTAATTTCGCTTTTTGAATCTTCGGAATTATCCGGTATATCTTCCTCTATATAGTCATCAACAATAAGCCTATCGGTAATATCCCACGAGCTTTTTTCTATTTCCCTCGCCTTTTCAAACGACACCTCAAACGGTTTGTCTGGTTCTAGGGTTATCTCATAATCAACGTCATTTTTCTTCTTTGTCTCGCTGTAATTCAACGAAGGCAAATATTCATCAAAATATTCGTTAATTATATTCTTTTGCTGTTCGGTAAGGTTGGGCGTTGACAGTTTTGGTCTGATTCCAAGGTGCGCACGTACCCTATTCTCACAATATCTAACCATATCCGTAACTATAAACAAAAGTTCCGTTTCTTTAGACAGGTCAAAATATTCTATCTCTATTTTTTTCTTTACGTTATATACGCAAAGTGCACCCGAAAAAGAGTCACGCACGATCTTTTTCAAACAAACTCTTCCGTTATCTTTATCAAATCTTCCATCAATTTTCGCAAATCTGTCAATTGAATAAATAAAAGCCGACCTTATGTGTTTCTCAAACAGTTCTCTGTTTTGATCGTTTATATATTTGCTCTTTCGCCAGTTATATGACGATAATTTTTCAAAAAGCAGATCGGCATATATATTATCATCGTTGCAATTTATATAAAACTGCTTGAAAGATGCAGTCTCAATCACTGCATCGTAAAACGAACGTATCCTTTCAAAAGGCAATTCCACTTGGTTTACTATACAGTAATCAAAAACCCATTCCGACATAAATCTGTCAAGCTTTGTATAACTCTTTCTGTATTTCTCCCATATATCGCACAAAAGCTCTATTCCTTCGTTTGCAGGAATAAGTTCAGGTAAATTTATAATCTCGTAAACGTACAACAAAATATAACTGCTGTCCGTCTCCGGATACTTCTTGTTTCTTACACAGTCACGCCAATAAAAATACCATTTTCTCTGTTTTAAAGACATCTGTATATATCCGGGCATATACGAAAAGTAGCTGACAGGCTGAACTTCCGGATGTTTTAAATTGAAATACTTCCGAGCATCAAGCCTAAATCTTTCGTAAAAAGAATACTGCCTCTGCCATGAATATACGTTTATATTTTTTATCAAACAGTTATTGGGCTTATAAGAGAATAGCTTTTCTGAAATATTCTCCGGATAACTTATAGGCTGAGAAACACTCCCCTTAACGCCTTCTTTATCGTCGGAAATCAAAACCGTTTGTTCGTTTATTTTATCATAATAAACGCCTTGCTTTTTTATCGGCGGTGTAATGTTGGTAATATCCCAAAATCTATCGGTATCATCAACTGTATGCATTTTTTTCAATTTTTCATCATTGTTCTTGAAAATCATTACACTACACCGTTTTCTTACCTTACTTTTGCCCAAAAACTACACAAAAAACAAGCCGCATTTTTTCTTTTTATTATACCACAGATAACCCTTTATGTCAATTATCTATATAACAACCGCGCCCCCGATATCCATTATTTTTTCATCTGACAAAGATATAATTTTCTTTCCCGCTTTATCAGCAAAATCCAAAATTTTATCATAATCCGAATGATACGAAGCATCACCGAAAAAACACACCCCTTCGGGCAAAACCACGGTAGCACCTCCGATAAAACCGCAATCGTATCCCGGCAGATATATCCCGTTCTTTGACACCAAAAGACTGTTAATACCGTTTTCTTTATATATTCGGCATAATCCTTCGTCCGTCGTAATAAAATCAAATTGACTAACCTTACACGTAGAACAAGCGGTATACCCTTGCTTAACGTTAATGAGCTTTTTTGATTTTTCTTTAATCAAGCTTGATGTATATTCACTTTTCGAAAAAAGCTGTCCTGCGGAAGTTAAAACAGCATTAAAAAGAATATCGTTCGGGTACACGTCCCCCATAAATTCGTCCGACAACTCTATCTCTATACCCAAAGTGTCAAACAAATCCTTATTCTCGTAATAATATCCTTTGTGGGTTATAATCTTTTTTCCGTCATAAAACAATAACATATCAGCGTGACTCGATACAGGCTTCGGCAGATATGAATATTCGGGTAATCTTACAATCCTATACCCCATCTGTATCAAACTGTTTTCACATTTGTTTGTTATATTATTACCTACAAGCACAGTCTTAATATACATCACCTCACTTTTTGAAAAAAAGAGCAAAGCCCGGAGCACAAATAGCGTCCGGGCTGAAATACTTCAATATACGATCAGTTAGCTCTTGTAACCTTGTTTGAACGGAGACAACGAGAGCATACATTTACAGTCTTGGGAGTTCCGTTAACAACTGCCTTTACCTTTCTGATATTGGGTTTCCATACTCTGTTTGTTTTACGGTTGGAGTGAGAAACATTAAGTCCAAATGCTACACTCTTGCCGCAGAAATCACACTTTGCCATTCCGATGCACCTCCAATTTATGATAAATCAAATAATAAACTTATTTTTAACAGAGTTATTATAGCACAAACGTTATGAAATTGCAATACATTTTTGAAAAATATTGTCAAGATATACCACGATATTTATAAACATTTGTATTTTTTATCTCTTTTACTTCAAATCTGTTGACTTTTTCCATGATTCGTGATAGAATAAATTATAAATATTTTCGCTTTGAAAGGATCTATGTCAATGAAAAATTTACATAAGAAAACTCCTTTATTCATTATACTTTCAGTTGCCGTTATTTTGGCAATCACCATATCTATGTTTGCTTTATCTTCCAACTACCTTGATTTTAACGGCGACTCTTCTGTTGACAACGAAGACGTACTCGAAGTTATGCAGGCAATCGTAGGCGAAAAAGAAGTAACTCAGGATATGACAGATATGGTCGATTTTGACGGAAACGGTGTTATAAACGTCCTTGACGTTATTGCATTCAAGAACTACATCAACCATATACAGAACCTTGACGCTAACTTCACAAGAGGTATTTATTAATAACGATTAAAAACAAAAAAATTTAACCCATCAAGTTAATTCTTGATGGGTTTTTTGTTATCCTCTTTCGGTTCAAAAACTTGAGCTATTATTATTGCCGCAAACATAATCACACAACCAACGATCTCTCTAAACGACATTTTCTGCCCTATCAGTATCCAACCGAACAATGCCGCAAAAACAGATTCCAGACTCATTAATATCGACGCCAACGACGGATCCAGATCCTTTTGGGCTATTGACTGGAACGTATATCCTATTCCGCAGGAACAAGCACCTGTATATAAAATGGGCACCCACGCATTTAATATATCATTCAGCATAGGCTTTTCAAATATAAACATTACTATACAAGATAAAATTCCGCATACGTAAAACTGTATACACGATAGTTTTAACGCGTTATATATTGCTGTATATTTATCCACCGCCATGATCTGTAAAGAGAACACGAAAGCGCAGATAAACACCAAAGTATCTCCCTTTGAAAGAACAAGCGACTCTTTCATACAAAGCAGATACATTCCCGCCATAGCAAGAAATACGCTTACCCAAATATTCAGCCCGATTCTTTTTCTCAAAAACAATCCCAATATCGGAATAATAATTATGTAAAGACTTGTCAAAAAACCTGCTTTACCTACGGTAGTATACACAATGCCATACTGTTGAAGCGTACAAGCTACCATAAGTGCTGTACCGCACACCGCACCACCTATATACACACCTTTAGGGTTATAATCGGCTCTGTTCTCTCCGGGATCTTTCTTTCCTATAAAATACACTGCCGGAAGCAACACCGTACCTCCAAGCAAAAATCTTACCGCCTGAAACGTTAACGGCCCTACGTGCTCCATTCCTTCGCTCTGAAACGACATAGCAGCACCCCATACAAGTGCCGCTATAACAAGCATAAACGCCGCTTTTATTTTTTTATAACTCATATTTACCTAACCAAACTTTATTTACCGAAAACTATGTCCTCAACAGCTTGAACTGCAACCAATATACAGTCTTGGCAACTAGCCTTGACTTTCCCGCTATCGATCCCCTTGATATCATAGCAATCCACAGCATTACAGTTCTCTTGAAAATAATCAGTAATTCCGCTTGATATTTTATAAGTCTGTTTTTTGGTTGAGTTCTGCACATCTCCGCTGCTCGATGCAAGTCCCGACACCATTACGGCTCCGGTCAGCGCCCCGCAAAGATGTTTTCTGTTACCTATACCTGAGCCAAACCCTTCTGCAATCTTATATAATGACGTCTCATCCATATCAAGCTTGTCTTTAAAAGCACACAATACCGCCTGAGCGCAATTATATCCCTTTGCATGTAGCTCAAGAGCTTTTTCAGCATATTTACTCATACTTACCCTCTTTTATTTATCAGCAAAATTCAGCTTCATCAACGTAATCGTCAGTAAGAATTTCCATTTCGCCGTCGTCGTACGTATATTCGTCATCACCGAGGAACTCACTCAAAAGCTCTTCCTCAGCCTTTACTCTCTTTGCATGTTTATACAAAAGCACACCGCCGGTTACTCCCCCTGCCGCAGACATAGCGAGCAATACGGTCGCCAAATTCTTTTTCTTTGCAAAAAGCAAGAAAAACAATACCACCATGGATATAGATTGAATAATTAACGTAATACCTGCATAAAAAGCTGTCTTCTTCATCATTTCAGTATTCCTCCCGTGATTTTTAAGTTAAATTTTAAATCTTTGATTGGGACTTAAGATATGCGTTTATAAAGCCGTCGATCTCGCCATCCATAACAGCCGAAATGTTTCCGTCCTCATAACCCGTTCTTGTATCTTTAGCCAAAGTATAGGGCATAAACACGTAAGATCTGATCTGCGCGCCCCATTCTATATTCGTTTTAACGCCCTTGATATCTTCTATCTTATCAAGTTTTTCACGTTCTTTTATTTCCATAAGTTTTGCCTTCAACATTTTCATAGCCGTTTCTTTGTTCTGAAGCTGACTTCTTTCGGTCTGGCAACCAACGACTATACCTGTCGGAATATGCAAAATTCTTATAGCGGAGTCTGTCTTATTAATATGCTGACCGCCGGCACCGCTCGATCTGTGCGCTGTGATCTCAAGTTCTTCTTCCTTAAGTTCTATCTTACCGTCATCTTCAAATTCAGGCATAACTTCAACCGATGCAAAAGACGTATGACGTCTGCCCGATGCATCAAACGGCGATACTCTAACCAAACGGTGTACTCCATTTTCACCCTTAAGATAACCGTAAGCGTTTTCGCCCTCGATCATAATGGTCGCGCTCTTAAGACCTGCCTCGTCTCCGTCCAGCCAGTCGATAAGCTTAACATTATATCCATTACGTTCGCCCCAACGGGTATACATACGGTATAACATCTGCGCCCAGTCCTGAGCCTCAGTACCACCCGCACCCGGATGGAAAGAAACAATAGCATTATTTTTATCATATTCGCCCGACAGCAAAGTTGCTATTCTTCTCGTTTCAATTTCTTCTTCTATTGATTTTTGCTCGGTAATTACTTCTTCAAGTACACTTTCGTCGTTTTCCTCAAGTCCCATTTCCGCAAGAACTACCGCATCCTCGCAACGTTTCTTAAGCTTCTCAAATGCCTCAAGTTTGTCCTTCATAGATTTTATCTGTTGTAAGATCGTACTTGAATCGGATGAATTCCAAAAATCAGGAGCCAACGTCTTTTCCTCAAGAGCAACAACCGTTACCTTAAGCTCCTCTATTTTCATCGCATTACCCAGTTCGTCTATATCACCGTCAAGCTTTACAAGCTCACGTTTCGCTTCTTCAAGTTGAATAATCAAGGGAAATCCTCCTAAAAATGTTATATAGTCTATCTGTATTATTATAAACTAAACAGACAGTTTTGTAAACAACTTCTTTTTAAATATTTTTCTTTTATACAGTAAACGCCGGATTTGTCTCAAAACGCTCAGTATAAATCATACTGTCATAATTTTTAACCAACATCTCCAAACGTTCGCACACCACGTTTTCAGTAAAATAGTGGCCCAAACAAACGAGATTGATCCCCATTTCTTTTGCATCTTGTTCGCGATTATACGGTACCTCCCCCGTAACAAACGTATCACAGCCACAATTCAACGCTTCTTCGAGATAATCTTTTCCGCTTCCGCCCACAACGGCAATCTTGCTTACCTTTTTACCGCCGTCAACGCAGATAACTCTATCTGAATTTAAATCTTTCTTTAATCTTTCGGCAAAATCTTTAAGACACACCTGTTCGATCTTACCCATTCTTCCGACATCTGAAAAATCCTCTGTGTTTTTCAGTCCCATGATATCAGCCAAAGCGTCATTCACTCCGCCACTCACCTTGTCAAGCCTTGTATGAAATGAAATTGCGGCAATATCATTTTTTATTAACTTGCATACCTTTTTTGCAACATTATTCTCGGCATCTACATTTTTAAGCGGATTAAAAATCAAAGGATGGTGAGAAATGATACAGTCAAATTTGTTCTCCGCCGCATAATCAACTGCATCTTCGTTTATATCAAGGCATATAAGCACCTTTTTCACTTCTCTGTTAAAACAAGGAACACACATTCTGCCGTCATTATCCCATTCACAAGACAACTCTCTGGGGATGGCATTTTCAAGATATAAATATAATTCATTTACATTTGTCATAACTTTTCTCCCTTATCTCCAATAACCGAGAAAGAATCTGCTCTTCGTATGATACTTCAATTCCGGCGCGGCATTTCCCTTCTATCTTAGTCTTGATCCTATCGATCACCTTGTCTAACAGCTCTGTAAACAACTGTTCTTTTTTCTCTATATTTATCTTGCCGAGCAAATATTCGCAATCCGACATTTCATATCTGCACCCCGAATATTCACAGCATATAATTTGATACAATTTACCTTCTTTTACGATATATTCATCGGTTATCTTAAAACCATTTTCACATAAATACCGACGCAAATGCTCCTCTTTGGTCATAGGCTGTAAAATAAACTTAACGTTGTTCTTATCCAACGTCGAATTTGACAGTATTTGTTCAATCAGTTCTCCGCCCATTCCCGCAATCACGACGCAATCAGGCGAAAAATTTTCTATTCCCTTTAATCCGTCTGTCAGGTATGTATCTATAACGTCTTCATAGCCGTATTTTTTTATATTGTCTACCGCCTTTTGTAAAGGCATTTCATTTATATCTGAAGCTACTGCCCTTTTTATTTTTCCAATCTTTGCAAGGTATATAGGCAACTTTCCGTGATCGGTACCAATATCAGCCAAAATTGCATTTTCAAAAACACAGTCAGCTATACATTTCATTCGTTTATCGAGTATAATATTTGCCACTTTTGCCACTCCCAGATTAAATAAAACAAAGGGGACCTTCCAAAAAAGCCCCCATGTTATCCTTAAACGTCAGTTCTTCGATGCAAAATAAGCGTTAAGCTTTTCTACAAGCTCGTCTGCGTTAGTGCCGTGAACAGCACATGCAGCCTCAATGCTTTCGCCTCTTGATGCGGGGCAGCCAAGGCAGTGCATTCCTATTGCAAGGAAAAATTCTGCTGTACCTCTATCATAATCAAGTACATCGCCAATAATAGACTGTTTTGTTACCTTCATTTTATTGTCCTCCGTAAAATATATTTTATCGACTATATTATACCCATTTTTTTGAATAATGTCAATAATATTTAAATATTTGCAACCGATTTTTCGCTTATGATATAAAGTTAAAACTTCATTTTCTTTATTTAATGTATTTCATAGTTAAAATAACATCAACTTCTTTTATCTTCATTGACATTTAACACATATTGAATTAAAATATGCATATACGTAATATAATAATATTACTGAAAAAGAAAGTGAGCTTATATTATGGATTGTATTTTCTGTAAAATCATATCGGGAGATGTTCCCTCGAAGAAAGTATACGAAGACGAACAAATCCTTGCATTTCACGACATCGCACCCCAAGCACCCGTTCATATAGTAGTTATCCCCAAACAACACATCCAGTCAGCTAATGAAATCAACGTATTTAACAGCCCTATCGTTGCAAAAATATTCGAAGCGATTCCTAAAATTGCTGAAATATGTAATCTTGAAAACGGATACCGCATTATTACAAACGTTGGCGACGACGGCTGCCAGTCGGTAAAACATATGCACTTCCATATCCTCGGCGGCAAAAAACTTGTTGAAAAATTGGGTTAATTAATCACAAAAAACAAAAGCAGATTTACGGTTGATCTCACCGTGTATCTGCTTTTTATTTTTACTTATTTTGCGTGTCTTTTCATAACACCGAGTATAGTTACTATTACCGGCACTGCAACAAGTGTCATCAGAGTTTCAGGGCCAAGGTACGTTATGTTATAAACAAACGAATACAGCCACATTCCAACAGTTTGAACATATTCGTTCCACTCAAGATTTTTAGTTATCTCATACCACACAACAGCTCCGTTTACAAAATGGCTCATAAATCTTACCAAACAAGCCAACAATACGCCGCAAAACGTAGTTAAGGTAACGTTTGCCTTTTCTTCTTTTAAAACGTTCAATTTGCGGAAAATTCCTGCTAATCCTATCGATGTATAAGCTACAAGATAATCAAGCAGTATAACAACAATTATTCCTGTTAGTGTCGGCACATAAGCAAAATTTCCTGCTCCCATCCATAATTTAAATACGGAAAACACGAAAGCTGAACCCAATCCCCAGCCTATACCGTGACGTATGGAAATTATCATAAGCGGTACCATTGAAAACATCGTTACAGAACCGCCGAGCGGAGCTTCATATACTTTTATAAATGATAAAATTATAGATGCAGCTATCAAAACCGCGCTTTCTACCATTACTCTTGTTTTTTTATTCATTTTTATTGCCTCTCTTTATTCACAGTATTGTTTTATATACAAAAACAGTATACCGCCGCAAAATCACATTTTGAGCTCTTATATGTACTTATAAATTTCAATCTTGCCACTCTTGCAATAATGACAAAACCTAAAAACAAAATCCCCGTCTATATACTAGACGAGGATTGTTTTGTTTGTTTTTCTTATTCTTCCTACGCCGGCATTATCCGTTTCAGGTTTTAAGGGTTCGGTACTTTTATAACCGTCTCAGCTTTTTACAGCACCCCTGACAAGTATTCAGTTGTGTTCAACTATTATTTGCTAAGCATCTTTGCGATTTCGTCACCAAGATTGTCTTCTCTCTTCTGGAGACCTTCGCCCTTTTCGTAACGGAAGAACGAATCAATCTTAATAGAACCGCCGAATGCCTTTGCGCATGACTCAACATACTTTGCTACTGTCATAGAATCGTCTTTAACATAAGCATTTTCTGTGAGGCAGTTAGCTTCGTAGAACTTACCGAGCTTACCTGTTGCGATCTTTTCAAGGATCTGATCGGGCTTACTTGCGTTCTTAGGATCATTCTTGAGCTGAGCCTTGATTATTGCCATTTCTTCTTCTACTGCTGTTGCAGGAACTGCATCTCTGTCAACATACTGAATGTTGGGATATGCTGCTACCTGAAGAGCAATATTCTTTGCCATTTCTGCAAAACCTTCGTTATTCTTTGCAGCATCTTCAGCTACAAACTTAACGATAACACCTGTTGTTCCCTTGCCGTGAATGTAAGAACTCATTGTTCCTTCAACTGTGAGGAAACGACGGATAGACATATTTTCGCCGATCTGGAAGATCTTATCCTTCAATGCAGCTTCAACTGTCATACCGCTTTCCATTGTAAGCGCATTAAGAGCTGCCAAATCTGCAGGCTGATTGTCAATGATAAGCTTAAGGATTTCTTTTACGAAAGCCTGGAAACTTGCGTTCTTTGCTACGAAGTCTGTTTCGCAGTTAACTTCGATCATAGCTGCCTTCTCGCCTTCAACGAGAATGTCAACAAGACCTTCTGCTGCAATTCTGTCTGCCTTCTTTGCTGCAACTGCAAGTCCTTTTTCTCTCAATATTTTTATTGCTTCGTCAAAATCACCGTTTGCTTCAACCAATGCCTTTTTGCAGTCCATCATTCCGCAACCGGTCTTTGCTCTGAGGTCGGATACGACCTTTGCTGATATTGTAGCCATTTTTATTTCCTCCGATTTATTCAGTTTTATTTTTTAATTATTCTGCAGCTTCTTCTGCTTCTGCTTCGGCAATTTCTTCAACAGCGCTTTCGAACTGTTCGCCCTGTTTACCTTCAATTATAGCGTCTGCTATTACTGAAGAAATGAGCTTGATAGCGCGAATAGCGTCATCGTTACCGGGAATGAAATAATCTGCATCATCGGGGTCGCAGTTTGTATCAACGATTGCAACTACGGGAATACCGAGTTTCTTTGCTTCAAGTACTGCGTTTCTTTCTTTGCGGGGGTCTACGATAAATACGCATGAAGGAAGTCCGGGCATATCTTTGATACCGCCGAGGTTCTTTTCAAGGTCTGCAATTTCCTTCATTCTCTTTGCAACTTCTTTCTTGGGAAGAAGATCAAATGTTCCGTCTTCCTGCATCTTAAGAAGGTTGTTAAGTCTTTCGATTGACTTGTTGATCGTCTTGTAGTTGGTAAGCATACCGCCGGGCCAACGTACGTTTACATAGTACATTCCGCATCTCTGTGCTTCTTCTTTGATTGCAGATGCAGCCTGTTTCTTTGTTCCAACAAAAAGCATTGTGCCGCCTTCTGCTGCGAGGTCACGTACAAACATATAAGCTTCTTCAAACTTCTTTACAGTTTTCTGAAGGTCAATGATGTAGATGCCGTTTCTTTCTGTGAAGATGTACTCAGCCATCTTAGGGTTCCATCTTCTTGTGTGATGTCCGAAATGGACGCCTGCTTCAAGCAGTTGTTTGATTGTAATTACTGACATTTTTAATGTCCTCCTTCGGTTATTTCCACCATACAGCCCTCTAGATATTGCACCGAAGTCAGCCGTATGTGTGAATTTTCATACCTAAGAATTATACCATTATACGTATATTTTTTCAAGAGCTTTTCGTTTTTTTACAAATTGTTTACATTTCCCTCTCTTGACAAAGCTTTCTTTTGATGCTAAAATAACCACAGTTAGCAAAGGCTAACTCACTATTTTAAAGTTTAGAAAAGGATATTTTTATGACACTGAAGGATTTAGGAATCGGAAAGTATGGAAAAATCACGTCTGTTGGCGGAGAGGGCGCATTGAGACAACATTTTCTTGATATGGGCGTTATTCCCGGAACAGAGGTAAAAGTGGTACAGTATGCTCCTATGGGAGATCCTGTAGAACTTTTAATTCACGGTTATTCATTAACGCTGAGACTTGAAGATGCATCTCACATTGAGATCGAACCGATCGAAGACGTCTCGAAAGAAAAAATCAAAAACAAAATATCGCCAAAAAGAAAACACCACCCCGGTTTTGGCGAGGACGGAAAGTATCACACTAAAGCTGACGAAAATCCTCTGCCGAAAGATAAAGTTTTAACTTTTGCTCTCGCGGGAAACCAGAACTGCGGTAAGACGACGCTCTTTAACCAGCTGACAGGTTCTAATCAGCATGTCGGAAACTTCCCCGGTGTTACGGTTGACAGAAAAGACGGAAAAATCAGAAACCACCCCAACACGCTTGTAACAGACCTTCCCGGTATTTACTCACTTTCACCATACACTTCCGAAGAAATCGTTTCACGTGACTTTATTATAAATGAAAAACCCAATTGTATAATAAACATCGTAGATGCCACCAATATAGAAAGAAACCTATATCTCACAATGCAGTTACTTGAACTTGGCATACCTACCGTTCTTGCGCTTAATATGATGGATGAACTTAAAGGTAACGGTGGATCTATATTTATTAATGAAATGGAAGATATGCTGGGTATACCCGTAGTTCCTATTTCGGCTGCTAAAAACGAAGGTGTCGACGAACTTATAAAACACGCTATACATATTGCCAGATATCAAGAAAAACCCGGCAGGTACGATTTTTGCAACAAAAGCGTAAAAGGCGGAGCCGTTCACAGATGCCTCCACAGTATTATGCACCTGATCGAAGACCACGCAGAAGAAGCAAACATTCCTACGCGTTTTGCGGCAAGTAAACTCGTCGAGGGGGATAACATTATTCTCAATGCACTAAACCTCTCACAAAACGAAAAAGAAACTTTAGAACACATAATCGTTCAAGCCGAAGAAGAGTCTTCACTTGACAGAAGCGCGGCTATAGCCGACATGCGTTTTACATTTATAAAAACACTTTGCGAAGAATGTGTTGTAAAACCCCATGAAAGCAAAGAACGCATAAGAAGCAGAAAAATCGATAAAATTTTAACCGGAAAATATACCGCTCTACCTGCTTTTGTAGGCATTATGGCTCTTGTATTCTGGTTGACGTTTAACGTGTTCGGCGCCTTCTTACAAGAATTGCTCGAAGGCGGTATCGGTAAACTTACGGATATTACGGACGCTGCTTTAACATCTTTAAACGTTAACCCTGTCTTACACAGTTTGATTATCGACGGTATATTCAACGGTGTCGGAAGCGTTTTGAGTTTTATTCCTATTATAGTAATTCTGTTTTTATTCCTTTCTTTACTTGAAGACAGCGGTTATATGGCAAGAGTTGCATTTGTTATGGATAAACCCTTACGCAAGATCGGTCTGTCGGGAAGAAGCATCGTTCCTATGCTTATCGGTTTCGGTTGTACCGTCCCCGGTGTTATGGCAAGTAGAACTCTGCCCTCCGAACGCGACAGAAAAATGACGATCATGCTTACCCCCTTTATGAGCTGTACGGCAAAACTGCCAATCTACGGTTTCTTTGCAAATGCATTCTTCCCTAAATACAGCGGTCTTATAATGGTCTCTCTGTATTTTCTCGGCATAATAGTTGGTATAGGCGTTGCACTTATCTCAAAAACAACTGCATTCAAAGGCGAAGCCGTTCCATTCGTTATGGAACTCCCGAACTACCGTATGCCCGGTGTTAAAAACACGGCTCATCTTCTCTGGGATAAAGCTAAAGACTTTATCGAAAGAGCATTTACAGTTATATTTATAGCTTCTATTGCGGTTTGGTTCTTGCAGACTTTCGACTTCGGTCTTAACGTTGTTACAAATTCAAAAAACAGCATTTTGGCTATCGTTTCCGGAGTTGTCGCCCCCGCATTTGCTCTCCTCGGCTTTGGTGATTGGCGTGTCGTTACCTCTCTCGTTGCCGGTTTTATGGCAAAAGAAAGCGTTGTATCTACCCTTTCTGTACTTTTTGGCTCAACAGCCGCTATACAAGAAGTCATTTCTCCTGCATCCGTTATTTCTCTTCTCGTATTCTGCCTGCTCTACACACCTTGTGTAGCCGCAATAGCTTCAGTAAAAAGAGAGCTCGGAAGCAAATGGGCATTCTTTATGGTGATAGGTCAGTGCGCGTTAGCTTGGGTTATGGCATTGTTGGTAAGAACCGTCGCTATATTGTTAGGTGTCGCGTAAATTTTGTTAAGAAAGGTGTTTTCTATGATTAAAGCTGTATTGATTGATATTGACGATACACTGCTTGATTTTATAAAAAGCGCAAAATGCGCCATAAAGACAATCTTCCCTCTATGCGGACTCGAATATACCGACAACGTCGGTAAAACCTTTCAAGAAACAAACGAAGAATTGTGGCGAAGAATCGAAAGGCGCGAAATAACAAAACAAGAAATGTATTCTCTCCGTTGGAAAACCATTCTCGAAGCATTAAACATCCAATACGACGGTATGGAAATGGAAAAGCTTTTCAGAAGCACGTTGTCAGGTATCGCTGAACCCGTTGACAATGCGTATGAGTTACTGGATTATCTGCACGAAAGATACCCTCTGTATGCGGCAACTAATTCATCGTATGAACACCAATACAAAAGACTGACGCAATCAGATATGCTTAAATATTTCAAAAAAATATTCGTATCTGAAAAAATGGGCGCACTTAAACCTGCTAAAGAATTTTTTGACGGTTGTCTAAAAGAAATGGGTAATATAACACCTAACGAAATCGTTATAATAGGCGACTCGTTGACGGCGGATATTTGGGGCGGAAAAGAATACGGTTTAAAAACCATATGGTTTAACCCCAATAATCTTCCCGAACCTAATTCTCTCTCCCCCGATCATACGGTAAACTCGCTGCTTGAGATAAAGCAAATTTTATAAAACAAAAAAAGTGTTACGAGTTTTCAATAAACGTAACACTTTTTATTTTTCTTTTATTTTTTGTTCTTGTTATAAATAATCCCCAAACCTTTAAGCAAAAGGTTTTCATCTTTAATAACGTTTCTCTTTGAATAGGAACAAATAATATCTGCCATACCTCCGGTCGATACAACAGTTTGCGGTTCTCTGCCAAGTTCTGATGCAAATCTGTCGATTATTCCGTCAATAGCTCCCGCATATCCGTATACAACACCGGATCTTATACATTCAACGGTTGATGAAGCTATCGCTTTTTTCGGTTTTGCAACGTCTATCCTGGGCAATAGTGCCGTTTCTTCCGCCAAAGCGCCTAACGAAAGGTTTATACCCGGCATAAATGCGCCTCCCGTAAATCTTCCCTCTTCATCTACAACGGTAAGCGTTACGGCAGTACCCATATCAACAATTACGCAAGGTAAGGGATATGCCTCTTTTGCTCCCACCGCAGTTGCAACAAGATCGGATGCCACAGTTCCCGGATCATCCGTATAAATGTGTATACCGCTCTTAACTCCAACTCCGACGACCAGCGCTTCAACATTTGATAAAAGCTTTACACATTTTTTCATTATGTTAGTCAAAGGCGGGACAACGGATGAAATTATCGCACCGTCAATCTTTTTTATATCAAAATTTGACAGTTCAAGAACCTGCTTCATTTCAGACGCATATCCAAATGAAGTTTGTTTCATATCAGTCTTTATATTCATAACGGGATCTAATATTTCGCCCGACTCAATAAGTCCAAACGTAATATGTGTGTTCCCGACGTTAATCGCTAAAACCATAACAATTACACTTATTTCTTAATTATTTTTGACACAGCGTCCGACACCCTTACAATCACGGGTGACAAAAGAACGTTTATGATAAATTCCGGTACAAAATTGGTTAAAATAATAAATGCAAACACAAAAGCTAATCCGGACGCCTTTCCTGCAGCTGCCGCTTGTCCGTTTAATATTCCGTTATACACGGTAAAAAGAGCTGTACAGAATATTCCGGTATTAATAATCGGGCACAATGCAGATGCTATTATAACTCCAAGAGACTTATTTTTCTTGCTTAAAAGTTTGTAGACCAATCCCGAAACGTAACCTGCAACGGTGGTTTTCAAAAGGCAAAGAAAAATTGTTAAAAAAGGAGTCTGTTGGAACATCAATGCGCTCATCGGATCAGGCATATTAATAACCTGATATGATACGCACAATCCCAATACAAGCCCTAATACAGCGCCCTGAACAGGTCCGTACAACACTGCTCCCAATACTATCGGTACAAGCGATAAAGTAATATAAAAGCTACCAATGGGCGGAAGTGTCACAAATAACTGTAAAACGACTATGATCGCCGCAAACAGCGCAGTTGTAACAATGCTTTGCGTTTTCTTTTTGTTTTTTTCAATTGACATAATATAATCCTCCTGCTACTGTCCCATTAATTATGGGTATAGTGCAAGAATATTATAACCTCATAACATACAGTTGTCAACAAAAAAGCCTTCTCACACGAGAAAGCTTTTTCTATTTTAATTATATTTAGAGTTGAGAACCAATGCAACTGCAATCAAAACTACAATAAGCGCCGCTACTCCCACGAATATCCACTTGAATATATCGTTCGAGCTTGTATTGTCTTTTTGTTCTTCAGTATCTTTGGGAGAGGTTTCTTTGGGTTGTGTTTCCTTAGCAGGTGCATCAGTCGTTTCGTCCGTCACGGGAACTGTTGTTTCTTCCTCAGCTTTTCCCATTTCAGCAAAACTGTATCTCTGGAATGTTCCTTCAACAGGATCATACATATAAAGCATCTTCTGTCCCATAGCACCTATTGCATATACAAGACAATGGTTGGGAACTTCCGCACCCTTAGGTACAAGCACGTTTCTGTCTTTATCTCCAATCTTGAAAACACCCACTTCATATCCTTCGGGAGCTTCAACAAGATTTATATCAAGATATGTAAGAGACGATTGAACTTGTCCTAAATATTCAAAACTTTCAGCGGTCAAATCTGTTTCATTCACATAGTAAAAACCGCTCTTTACTTTATCATTTCCCAACAAATAAACGGCAGCCTTAGCGTTTTCGTCATATTTTATCGCGTTTACTTCTACCCCGTTAAGTTTTATCGTAACAACGTTAAATCCCTTTGGAACGTCACTCTCGTTGATTGTCTTTGCAACCTCTGCCGACAATCCCTCGCCAAGAGTCAAAAATACACCTGTTGAAAGAGGGTTTTTTCCTCTGGTCACTTTAATCGTATAAATCTTCTTTGCACCGTTTTCGGCTGTAACTGTGATCGTAACGGCATTATCTCCCTCTTCAAGCGAATCGTTACCGCTGACGTAAACAGACGCGCCGTTATGGTTCTTCAGCGCCGTAACCGCAATTGATGAAATTGAAAAATCTACGGTTGCAGTATAGTTCGTTGTGTTGGGTGAAAATGCAGGTGTCAAAGTACCGTTGCTTATGGTCAAGCCTTTAAGCGTTGCATCCGATGAAGCTTCGGGAACGGGCTTGATCTTTATCTCCGAATAACCGATAGCCCCATAAGCTATTTCATCACCGCCGCCGTCAAAAAACTTGTATCCCGAAGGAGTGAGCTTTGTCGTTCCCGTTTTTTTCGTTTTGAAAGTAAGTGTAAAACTCATCTTTGAAACGGAACCCGAATTTGCCATATCGGATACGTTGATAACTCCTCCGTTATCCTTACCCGAAAACCAGTTTGTACTTCCGGTTGCCGATACAAACTGTAAATATGACGTATCGTACGTAATATTCATCTGGTGTCCACCTATGTTGTCACCCTTAACGTCAACAACAACGCTGACATTGTTTCCGACAGTTACCGTCGGATCGGTAAACCAAAGCGATGCCGAAGCCGCCGAAGCTGTTAAAGCCATTGATACCGCTATCATACATACCGTCATAATGACAGCTAACACATATAATAATTTCTTATTCATAAACCCTCCTGTTTATCAGAGCAACTTTGTTCCTAAGGTGTGGTTTCTTATCTTTAAAAGGTCTCCTATGTTTATAGCACCGTCTCCGTCTATATCCGCGCACAGCATCTGTACGTCAGTAAGAGTTCCTGTTCCCAGCATCTTGTTTCTTACTTTCAATAGGTCGCCTACGTTTACGTTGCCGTCTCCGTCTATATCACCCTTAACTGCTGCGGTATAAGTGTCGTAAATCATACCTTTCGTGCTATAAACCTCTATTTTATCTCCGGTCGTTATTGCCTTATTAGCAGACTTATACGCCCCGTCACTTCCCTTAACCTTTATACTTCCTTCTGTAATAAATGCCTTTTGGAAATTCTGTACGGACGTGTTAGGAGATAAGCCGGACACAAGTTTCTTATTCACCTTAAATTTCTCGGTGAATTTTACGCTACCGAAATCTGCCGAGTTTTCTTTTGCTACTTTTAATTTATATACTCTTACGTCACCGTTTCCGGCTGTTACTTTTATTTCAAAAGTATTGTTGTCTCCAACAACAGATACCTGCCCTGCGCCTGCCACTTTCGCTGATTTTTCCATAACGGTCGTCATAATATTTATCGTTCCGACGTTAGGCGGAATAACAAGCATGTATTCCAAAACATCGGGGTCAAAATCAGGTGTCAGAGAATATCCTTCAACGCCCAAAGCTGATAACTTCATATTAGGTGAACCGTCAAGCGTCGGCTTTCCACACGGCTTTTCGGGCATTTTATCAAATACGGGGATATAAAAAGACAATGCAGTTTTGCGAATTTCTTCCGAATATCCGTTCGCCAACTTTGTTGCCTCAACGGCAGGTCCGTAAATAGACGTCATATACTGGTGCGTAAACGGATTTTTTCCCTGAACGTTAAATCTTTTCAGATAAAGCGTATTCTGTCCAACGTTTAAATATCCCTCGGCATAAAACATAGCTCCGCCGTTTATAGCTTTAAGACGTGTATTCCAAGGACGAAGATACGACGTACTTCCCGCGTTACCGCCTTTTGCGTACCAAAGCCCTCTCTGTACGGGATTCATTCCGTTTGCTGTATATGCTCCTATATTAAAGTAGTTAAAATACCCTTCATATCCTGCAACTTTTCCGGATATTATCGTTGATCCCTGGCTTCCTACTTCTATCAAGATCATAGACGATAAAACGTAAGGGTTAACTTTGTATAATGCTCCCGCATTAAATAAAGCTTGAGCATAATTCAATACCTTGCCGTCGGTATCGGTAATATCTTTTTCCATAAACGTTCCGGCTAATATTTTCTTTATACCGTCTATATTTTGAATTTCAGGATCGTAACTCTGATCTAAAAACTGAAAGATCGCATTTTCATCAAGGAAGTTTCTCGGATCCATATAATGTTTTATAATATCCTTTGAAGCACGTACCCATCTGTCTCCGTCGTATATCTTCCAGGTATTATTCTCCCAGTTATATGCTCCGTCTTCAACAGATTTCCATGATGACGGGAACGTGTTTTCAACCAAACTCTTATCAAGCTGTTGTGATACGGCATAGTCAAATTCAAACCCTGTATGGTGTGCCTTAAATACCCATGAGGGATATTTTTTATGTAACTCTCGAAGCTGTGCCTTATAGCTTTCGGGGAATTTTTGTTCTGTTAAGTATTTCTCAAAATCAAAAGGTTCTTCGGTAGGCTCGTCAACTGCCGGAGGTTTTTCCGTTGTTTCGGGTGCCTTTGTCGTTTCGGGTGCCTTCGTTGTCTCGGGCGCTTTTGTCGTTTCAGGAGCCTTCGTTGTTTCGGGGGCCTTTGTTGTCTCGGGTGCCTTTGTCGTTTCGGGCGCCTTCGTTGTCTCAGGCGCCTTTGTTGTTTCGGGCGCCTTTGTTGTTTCGGGCGCTTTCGTGTTCTCATCTGTATCATCAGGCAAAGTATTCTGTGTCTGCGCCAAAGTTGATTCGGGCTTGTCAGTTACCGAATTTTGAACAGTCGTATGGATCTCTTCACCAAATGCCGTAAGCACAAACACCAACAGAAAGACTACCACGAGCAACACTGTCAGTATCGCTCTTTTTATTCTATTTTGACCAAAGTCAAACATCATATAATTCTCCCATTAGTTTAAAAATAAAAACAAACACATACGAATATTATACAAAAATAATCGATTTTTGTCAATAAATTAGTATAATTATAATAAACCAATTATTACCTTTCATATTTTTCGCAATACCGTCAATACTCATATTGTAAAACCCAAACACAAAAAAAGCATCGTTTGAACCATATTGCTTTTTCTGTGTGAAATTTACAAGGAGAATTACAATGGATAACAAAAACCAGAACAAATCAAACAAGTCAAACCGTTCCGAAAGCTCAAACAACAACAGCAACAACAGCAACAACCAACAGTCATCTAACAACCAGAACTAAACATTTTTGAGCTTGCAGACAGCGGCGTGCAATTTTTTTTGCACGTCGCTGTTTCCTTTTTTATCAGTCAAAAAAATAATAAAAAAGTTCAAAACAAGACTATTGCATTGAACGAATAATTGTGATAAAATATTTTATTATAATATTAATTTACAAGGAGACATAAACAATATGAAAAAAGTAGTTTCACTGTTGCTTTTAATAATTTGCGTTTTTACGCTTTTCTCGTGTTCAGATAAAAAGCTTGTTCCCGAATACGATTACTACGAAATAGAGATTATAATCGAAGAATACGGCACGATCACTGCCCTTCTTGAAGCAAAGTATGCTCCCATAACCGTTGCAAACTTTGTTGATCTAGTAGAGTCAGGATTTTACAACGGTATTGAATTTCATAGAATAATTGCAGGTTTTATGATGCAAGGCGGAGATCCTGACGGTGACGGTATCGGCGGAAGCGACAGAAAAATAAAGGGGGAATTTGCCGCAAACGGAGTTAAAAACGATATGAGTCACACAAGAGGCACTCTCTCTATGGCAAGAACGGAAAATGATAACAACAGCGCATCCTCTCAATTCTTTATAATGCACGAGGACGACACCCGTCTCGACGGACAATACGCGGCTTTCGGCAGAGTAACAAAAGGTATCGAAGTTGTTGACGATATTTGCAACAATGCTGTCGTGATCGATCTCAACGGAACGGTTCACCGTGACTACCGCCCTAAAATAAAAGAAATAAGAATTATAAATAAATATAACGAGGAAAAATAATATGCTTAATCAAGATAAACTTAATGCAAAATACGGCAACTATACTGGAAAACAAATTCTTTCTTTTTGCGACCATACGATATTAAAACAAGATGCTGTGTGGAAAGACGTACAAAAAATATGCGATGAGGGGTATTTAGGTCAAACAGCTTCCGTATGCATCCCCCCCTCTTTTGTAAAACAAGCGTATGAATATACCGAAAACCAGCTTCCTATATGCACCGTCATCGGATTCCCGAACGGTTACATGACGAAAAAAACAAAAATATTTGAAACGTCGGATGCTGTAAGAAACGGCGCTTGTGAAATAGATATGGTTATAAACATCGGCGATTTAAAAGCAGGAAAGACCGATAAGATCCTTGATGAAATAAAAGGAATAAAGGATGCTTGTGACGGAAAATTGTTAAAAGTCATTATCGAAACCTGTCTTTTGACCGATGATGAAAAAAGAAAAATGTGCGAGATCGTTGTTGAAAGCGGAGCTGAATATATAAAAACGTCAACAGGCTTTTCAACAAGCGGCGCTACTTTCCACGACGTCGAACTTATGGCAAAAGAAGTCGGTAGCAGAATAAAAGTAAAAGCGGCGGGCGGAATCAAATCAATAGACGATGCGGTAAAATTCCTTGACCTCGGTGCGTCAAGACTAGGCACAAGCTCACTCTTTAAAATGTTTTGTTAAAATTTGTTAGGTAAAGATTATGATAGGACTTGGAACGATTATAAACACTTTAGCCATATTGCTTGGCGGAATTATCGGAAGACTGTTCGGGAAATTCCTCAAAGAAAATCTGCAAAACGCCCTGATAAAATCAACGGGTATATGCGTAATGTTCATAGGACTCAGCGGCGCTCTCGAAAAAATAATGTCCGTACAGAACGACGGTACACTTTCAAGCAGCGGTACTCTTATGATGATAGTCAGTTTTGCTTTGGGTACTTTAATCGGCGAATTAATTAATATTGACGGATTAATCGAACGTTTCGCCGAATGGCTGAAGCGAAAAAGCGGAAACAAAAAAGACAATATGTTCGTTGACGGTTTTGTCAGCGCCTCCATCACCGTATGCGTGGGCGCCATGACTGTCGTCGGTTCAATTCAAGACGGTATTTTCGGCGATTATTCTATACTTCTTATAAAATCTCTTTTGGACTTCATTATAATAATCGTAATGACATCATCTATGGGTAAAGGCTGCGTTTTTTCAGCTATTCCCGTATTAATACTGCAAGGTGGATTTACCCTTACAGCAAAGCTCATTCAGCCTTATATGACAGAAGTCGCATTACATAATCTTTCGCTCACCGGCTCAATATTGATCTTTTGTGTCGGTCTTAACCTTTTGCGTAAAAATTCTGTCAAAGTCGCAAATATGCTGCCCTCTATAATTATAGCTGTAATATGGGCATTTATCGCATAACGATTTATAAAGCAAAAACAACACAAAAAAGGGGGATAAGGATAAATGAAAGTCTTGAATAAATTTTCGGTCATACTCTTTACTTTATGTTTGATATTACTTTCAATATCCCTTCCCGCTGTTTTTATATCAAACTCCAAAACATACTATAAAAATCAGTTTATAAAATGTAATTCATATCCCGATGAAAACGAGTACCTATACGTTAGATATATCGGCGGAGACAGAAACAAAACGGCAAAATTTACAAGCGCTCAGGTCGATGATATAATAGAACACATTACCGATTTTCTATCCGACAAAAAAGACAGTTTCGCTTTGCAAATGGACGGAGTTGTGTTAAACGGAATAATAAGGGACGACATTAACATTTTTTCAGACGAATCGGTCGAACATATGCAAGATGTAAAACTGCTTTTCTTGAACATTAAATATATAACTGCCGTTATCTTCATATTGTTTGTTCTCTTGGGTATTTACATCGTATTTAACCGCAGAAAAACGAAAGAATACATTTTTAATTATTCTTTGTATTCGATACTGGGACTAATCACGGTTATTATCTTATTTTTACTGTTTGTAATTATCAAATCAGGTATATCAAACTTTTCTTTCGACACTTTTTTCAGCACACTGTGGGAATATATGCACTATCTTTTCTTCCCTTTTTCACCTGATAAATTTATGGGATCATTTTTCAACGACACTCTTACTATGATTTTAAACATCGATTTCTTTATGAATACGGTAAGAACAGTCGTATCAATCCTTTGTTCTTCCGTTGTGATTTGGTTAATCACATCATTTATAATTCAAAAAAAGTTTTCAAAAAAATAAAGCTATGTGTGTACTAACACATAGCTTTTTGTTTTTACTGTTTGCTTTTTATAAGCTTGATAACGTCTCTTATTTCTTTGTAAGAAAGAAATCTATCCTTGTTTAGATCTATCATAAACGGAGTTAATTCATTAGCCGTTATAAGTCCGTTTAGATGCTTTGAGAACTTCACCGTTCTTCCCGTAAACAATACTATATTATGTACTGGTATGTTTTCTACACCCTCGTCTCGTAAAAAAGTCTTCATATCTTTTACTCTTTGGGTATTTTTGATAAAAGGATCGTCAAAAGTGTAAAATTTGTCATTTATAATTCTGTTCCATTTTCCGCCTTCATTTATATCAACAAAGCCCGATCCGCGAACGCTGTCAATAACAAATATACCGCCTCTGTTTACAAAAACCAAGCCAATATCCGAAACGTACCTTCCGCCTACGGCATTAGGATTTCTGACGATGAGCTTTACGTCCTTTATAGTGTTCAATCTACTAAATCTTAAGCTGAGATAATTGAAAGCAAATCCTATTTTATTTCTTCCTTTTTGCATTATTTTTTTTGCCGTAATTCTTGAGTAAATTACCCATATAACGCCTAAAATAAATACGACAAACAATACAACGCCAAACGATGCGAAAAACTTGCCCATACGATCACTTCCCTCAACAAAATCTTAAAACAAACGATACTTTCCAAAATTTACTAAAAAGATAATAAGAAACATTAGGACAGCATGACAAAAACTGTCCGCTGTCCATAAAAATCAAATTGTAATTTTATTCTCCAACTGCTTCCGAAAGGTAGTTTACAACGTCACCTACGGTAACAAATTTGTGAATGTCTTCGTCATTAATTTCAATATCAAATTTTTCTTCGCATGTAAGAACCAAATCTGCAAGTTCAAGAGAGTTAATTCCAAGGTCGCCCACAAGCTCACTCTTAAGTGATATCTCGTCGGGGTTAATCTGCAAAGCTTCTTCTAACATTTCTTTTACTTTTTCAAACATATAATTCTCCATTCCCGATGTCATAGTGGATGTTATTTTTGTAAGAAACATATATGCCGTATTTACATCGGAAAACACGGCTGTTTCAATCATTACAAATATATCGCCGAAACAATATTCGACTTTATTCCCAATTATAACAAAGGATTATTCTTTTGTCAATAAATTTTCTCTCCCCCAAAAAAATTTGTATATTTGCTACAAATTTTGTTATGTTATTTCTATTTCTAATATTATTTACATTATACCGAAAATATGCTATAATAATATAGACGAATAGTTTATACAGGAGGATTACGCGTATGATGCAATATATGCCTTATATTTGGACGGCAATTACACTGATCGCCGTTTTTATTGAAGCAAACACAGCCGATCTCGTTACTATATGGTTTATCCCTGCAGGTTGTGTTTCACTTATACTTTCTCTGCTGCCTTTTGAAGTAGCGATTTGGGTACAAGTTTTGGTTTTCTTTGCAGTTGCGTTTATATTGGTTACACTGTCAACCACCATATTCAAAAAAGCAATCAAAAAAAGCCCATTAGTTGCCACAAATCTTGATTCGGTTATTGGTAAAGAAGGTATCGTTACCGAAAAAGTTAACAACATAGAAGGCTCGGGTTGTGTAAAAGTTTGGGGTAAAGAGTGGTCAGCTATCTCAGATGATCCAAACGTTGTATTGGAAAAAGGAGATATTGTTATAATAAAAGAAATAAGAGGCGTAAAGCTTATTTGCATAAAAAAATAATTATCGGAGGTATATTTTTATGAATGGTCTTCTTATTGGTTTAGCTGTTGTTGTAATTCTTATCATCATCAACAACATACACATCGTTCCTCAGGCATACGGCTTCGTTGTTGAACGTTTGGGAGCATACCATACAACGTGGCATACGGGACTTCACTTCAAGATTCCTTTCCTTTTCAGAGTTGCAAAAAAGGTAACTCTTATGGAACAGGTAGCAGACTTCCCGCCTCAGCCGGTTATTACAAAAGATAACGTTAGAATGCAGATAGATACCGTTATATTCTATCAAATTACAGACTGCAAACTCTACACCTACGGTGTTACAAATCCTATTGCGGCTATTGAAAACCTTACCGCAACGACGTTGCGTAACATTATTGGTGAGCTTGAACTCGACTCAACACTTACTTCAAGAGATATCATAAACACAAAAATGCGCGCTATCCTTGATGAAGCTACAGACCCTTGGGGTATTAAGGTTAACAGAGTTGAGCTTAAAAACATTATCCCTCCCAAAGAAATTCAAGACGCTATGGAAAAACAGATGAAAGCCGAGCGTGAACGCCGTGAGCTTATCTTGCGTGCAGAAGGCGAAAAGAACTCACAGATCCTTGTTTCCGAGGGTAGAAAACAGTCTATGATTCTTGAAGCCGAAGCAAAGAAACAAGCGGCCATTCTCGAGGCAGAAGCTCAAAAAGAAACAAAAATACTTGAAGCTGCCGGTGAAGCAGAGGCTATCCTCAAAATTCAGGAAGCAAACGCTGCCGGTATAAGAATGCTTAATGAAGCTTCTCCTACAAAAGAAATCGTAGCATTAAAAGGTCTTGAAGCTTTTGTTGAAGCGGCAAACGGAAATGCAACCAAAATTATTATTCCCAGCGAAATTCAATCTCTCGCCGGTCTTGCAACTTCCGCTTCAGAGCTTATGAAATCAGATAAATAATTTCATAAAACTTTCCCTCTCCAAACTAAAGTTCGGAGAGGGTTTTTGTTAAATACAATAGAGAGTTAGTATGCGAAGCACACTAACTCTCTTGTTTTTATATTTTCAAAAAATAACGCTCGGCTAAATTTCTTTAACCGAGCGCCATATAAGCCCCACCGGGCCGTGTAAACGGAAATTAAGCAACCCTGCATGTGCAAGGCGGTGCCCTATTCGATAGTTTGTGCTACCAACGTCCTTTTGCATGCGTGAATAATAACAGGCACACAAAGGGAGGTCTGCATTCCCCATACCAAAACACAGGCTCCTTTAATGATTTGTGGGTTTAATTACCCGTTTATCACAAACAAAGCAGGAATATTATTATAGTATGCAAAAAATATTTTTTGATTACTGTAATTATTTGACACAAAGATCAGTTTGCATCATAATCGATTTCATCGAAAAGCATATCCTCAAATATTTCAGCTACCTTTTCAAATTCATCGTCATCATCGATAGTAACCAAAAGATCTTCGCCGTTTTCGTCTGCAATAAGCTTCAATACAACGTACTCTTGTTCTGCATCGTCTTTCTTTGCTGCATCGTAAGGAACGAGAGCTACGTAAGTAGTTCCGTCTATTTCCTGACTTGCAATAAGTTCAAATTCGCTTTCATTTCCCTCTTCATCTGTCAATGTGAATATTTCATCACCCATAAATTCTTCTGCCATCGTAATCTTACCTCGCTTAATTTTATTTCTGTCACAATATAAATATAGCCTATTTATATAAAAATGTCAATGTACATTTTTTAGTTTTTTTCCAAATTTTGAGGCTCTTCTTCGTCTATTTTGTCGTTTTCGCCTTCACTCTCGGGTAATGGTTCTTTAATAACGTTTTTTTCTTCCAAAACCGCTTTCTTTCTTGTGTCTTCGGTTATTATCCTATACACTGCCGAAGTAAGAGGTACTCCGATAAGCATTCCCAAAATTCCGAAACATCCGCCGCCTATGGTTACTGCTGCCAAAACCCATATTCCCGGCAATCCCAAAGATGAACCTACAACACGGGGATATATTATATTTCCCTCAAGCTGTTGTAAGACAAGTATAAACACCAAAAACCAAAGAGCTTTTATGGGTGACACCGTCAGAATAACAATAGCACCCGTAATTGCACCTATATATGCACCCGCTATCGGAATCAATGCCGTAACCGCTATAAGCGCACCTATCATCGTAGCATACGGAAAACGGAATATCATCATTCCAAAAGTACACAACAATCCGATTATCAAAGCTTCCGAAATCTGACCTACAATAAATCTTCTGAAACTGTCATTCAATACAGCTACAAAATAAAATACTTTTTCGTGTACTTTTTTAGGTGTATAAGTTTTTGCAATTTTCTTAAACTGTCTTTTGAGTCTATCTTTATCAAGCAAAAGATATATCGAGAATATAAGTCCGATCACCGTCGTTATTATACCTGACACGATACCCATAACCGTCTTTGCAAGAGTGTTCACGACGTCTCCAACACCTGAACTCATCCATTCTGCAAACTGTGTTATTCTTGACTCCCAATCTATACTTGATAATGTTACCAACACTTTTTCAGGTATGAAATCCCACTCTTTTGCCTTCACAACAAACTCGCTTATATAGCCGGGAATTGTCTTAAAAAACGCTATGATTACGTTAATACAAGAAATAAGCTGAGGAACTACCAAATATATTATAACCGCCAAAACAACAATCGCCGTTAAGAAAGCCAAAATCATACATATCGGACGTCTGATCTTTAAAACTATCTTCTTTTTTGTTTTCGCAAAGAACCACTTCTCGTATTTTGACATCAAAATATTTACTATAAAAGCAACCACTCCGCCAAGTATTAACGGAGACGCCGCCGACAACGCTACTCCCAAAAACGTGACAAAAGTTTGCCAGTAAAATATACATAAAAACAGCAAAAATATGCACCCGCATATTTTCAATACTTTTTTTACGTCAGAATTCATACACATCTCGCCTTTCATTCTTTAACTACAGTTAATTATACAAACAAAATATTGTTATTTCAATACGTATTTATTATCATATATTTAATTTTTCCAAAAAAGCAGCGCAGCCGTTTAATACGTCTTCTTCAGTTGCAGAAAAATCTCCCGTATACCAAGGATCAGCAACGTCTCTCGGTTCATCCGTATAATCGAGCAAAAGAGATAACTTATTTTGCTTATCCTCACCGAAAACTCTGATCATATTGCGCATATTATATCTGTCCATTCCGATTATGTAATCGTATTTTTCATAATCAGAACTGTTTATCTGCCTTGCTCTTTTGTTTGAAAAATCAATATTATATTTTTTAAGTACCTGTCTTGTACCGTAGTGTATGGGATTGCCTAGTTCTTCGGTCGAAGTTGCCGCCGATTCAATCAAAAACTTATCAGCTACTCCTTTATCCGATACAAGCTTTTTCAACAAAAATTCCGCCATAGGACTCCTGCATATATTGCCGTGGCAAACAAATAGGATCTTTATCATACTTTATATCTCCATTTCTGTAACTGTAAATTATTATATCATATCAACGTTGTATCTACAAGGGATAATCACAATTATTCATTAGAAAATCTTGACTAATAACACAAAAAATCCGTTCACTTTTGTGAACGGATTTTTTATTTGCGAAAGAACGACTAAACGGTGTATAAGTAGGGGGTAAAAACGACCAAAAGTATTGTGGCAGCGCTGTTCAACAAATTGAAATTTATTGAACTTAATAAGGCGTTTTATTTGACACCTCGCATTATCATAGTTACAGATACGTTTGTGTCCCATTGTTTGATACCTTTGTTATATAATTCAATCCGCTTATCATATTTCGAGTTAACAATGTGTTTCAGTTCTTCAATCTCCGAACCACTCACTATTCCATTACTAATTTGTCTTAAGCTCTCAACATTATCTACTGCACACTTTCTGTTTGCATTTATCATAGCATATGCCATTTCTTTTGGGTAAATTGGATTATCAGGCGTTAAATTAATGGTAATGTAGTCCACTGTTACATTCCTAAATCCATACTGTTCCATACATAATGGCATTTCCATCTCACTTTGTGGATATGCACATACTGCATATTTTTTATTGATTTCATTGAAATATTTATCAACTCGTTTCCATATCTCTTTTTCTAAATCCGATTCTTCCCTTATGCACTGGGCTGATATATTAATTCCTTTTCTGGCAGACAAAACTAAACAGACTCCATTTTCTTTTAAAACACGATATTGTTCACCGTAAAATTTCGCTGGCTCAATATGTTCTGCAACTGTATTTGAAATTGTTACATCAAATGTATTGCTTTTAAATGGTAATTCTGTAGCATCGCCTTCAGCGAATTCGATATGTGGTGCTGTTTTTCTTGCAAACTCAATAAAATTAGAATCCCTATCTATGCCATGTATTTGTACACAAGGATACCACCTTGCCAGAGATTCCGCAAGAGCTCCTGGTCCGCAACCAATTTCTAACAGCTTTGTTTTATCATCGATGCTAAATGCATTGGTGTATTTATTTTTAAACGTATCTGAAAATCTTAAAACACGAGAGTCATATAATGTACCTATACTTTGTACATACGTTGACCATATAGTATTCATATAAAAATCCTCCGTCAAATTCTTGTTTTTCGAACAGATTATATCACTTTTCTGCATACAAATCAAGGCGAAGCCTTGTATCTCATCAATTCCGAAGGAATTGCATATCATCAACACGAAGTGTTGCATCTCATCAAGCCGCAGGAGTATGCACGC
>JBGVPD010000070.1:0-23750 GCA_045126815.1 Eubacteriales bacterium | reverse complement strand
AGCCTGCGGAGTGTGTTTGGCCGTTTTAAGAGGAGGGGGCAGTTCGGGGTTCCCCGAACCGAATGAAATGAGGTTTGGGGGTTCTCGAGGGGAGGAGGAAATCGGAATCCTCCTCCCCCTTGGCGACTTCTTTGGTTACTTTCTTGTCGCAGCAAGAAAGTAACATAAAAAGAAAGTAAGTAAAGTTATTTTTATTCCAATAATATTGGTGAAAACCGTATAAAATACGGGAGGAGCAAGCCCCTCCCCTACCAGTTAAGAGGAAAAGTAACTTTTATTCCGATATTGTTGGTAAAAAAAGAAAAACGCTTTCGCGTTTTTCGTGAAATGATCTTATTTAACGGTGACCGTAAGTTTAATTGCCGTTTTCGTTTCGTCGTTCATTACTACTTCAAGAAATGCAGGCGCACAAACTAACTCGATTCCGCTTGGTGCAAGAAATCCTCTCGAAATAGCTATCGCTTTTATTGCCTGGTTAACAGCACCGGCGCCAACTGCTTGAAGCTCTGCTTCTTTCTGCTCTGTTATAACGCCTGCCAATGCTCCGGCAACTAAGTTGGGATTTGACTTTGATGACACTTTAAGAATTTCCATATAATGTATATCTCCGTTTCGTTAAGAAATAAAATTACTTTTTGTGTGTTAAAATGTATCGCATTTAACATTTAACATAATACATTATATGGTATTAAACTAAATTTTGCAAGGTTATTTTGAAAAATTCTTATAAAAATTAGGGAAAAAATCGAAAATAACTTAAAATCTTACCCTTTTTATTGATTTTGCGGCGATTTTTCCCGAATTTGCTGTATCAAAATCAATTATAACACCGCAAAAATCAATGTTACCCTCGGCAAATTCAAACCTAACGGGCATTTTTGTCTTCATTTTTTCAATTATAAGTTCGCTTTTAACACCGAGTATCGAATTAACGGGGCCGCACATACCAAGGTCAGTAATGTAAGCCGTGCCGTTTTCCAACAATTGTTCGTCTGCCGTTTGAACGTGAGTATGCGTTCCGTAAACGGCGGTTATCTTACCGTCAAAGTATCTGGCAAGAGCATATTTTTCGCCCGTCGCTTCAGCGTGAATATCAAGCAAAGAGATATCGTATCTTCCCTCTTCCCTTTTCAAAACCTTTTCAACTGCATCAAACGGACAGCCGAGACTTTCCATATATACTGTTCCCGATACGTTCATAACCAATATCTTATATCCGTTACAGTCTAAAATAGTGTAACCGTTTCCCGCTGACGTCGTAGGATAGTTGAGCGGTCTTACAATACTGTTCGAGTTTTCGAGAAAATCTCTGAGCGAATTTTTTTGCCAAATATGGTTTCCGCCAGTTATAACGTCAACTCCGTAGTCGAGTATTTTCTTTGCGCTTTCAGCATCAAGTCCGTTACCGCGACTTGCGTTTTCGCCGTTTGCAACAACTAAATCAATATTATTCTGCTTTCTGAAATTCCAAAGCCTTTTTCCGAGCTCTTCTATGGTATCAGGCCCTACTATATCGCCTAAAGCCAAAATTTTCATATAAAAACCTTTCTATTATATACATATACGGTATACTTGTTTGCAAAAAAGTCTTATAATACAACGATATCACAATCTGCAAAATTATAAATGCAGACTGTGATATCGGTTAAACGCATATAAATATATATTCAGACGGACGAATTATCCGTGTTTAGCTTTCAAATTAGTTCTATATAAATTTATATGTGAAAATTGTGTAATGACACAATTCGATATTATTTTGCGTATTCGATAGCGCGGTTTTCTCTGATGACGTGAATTTTGATCTGACCGGGATATTCGAGGTTTTCTTCGATCTTCTTTACGACATCTCTTGCAATAAGCACCATCTGTTCGTCGTTAACTTCGTTAGGCTTAACCATAATACGAACTTCACGGCCCGCTTGAATTGCGTAGGATTTTTCAACTCCGTTGAAACTGTTTGCGATTTCTTCGAGCTTCTGGAGTCTCTTGATGTAGTTTTCGAGGTCTTCACGGCGCGCGCCCGGTCTTGCAGCGGAAATAGCGTCTGCAGCCTGAACTATCATAGCGATGATCGAACGGGGTTCAACGTCGTTATGGTGCGCTTCAATAGCGTGAATAACATCTTTGTTTTCTTTGTATTTCTTAGCAAGGTCAACACCGAGCTGAACGTGAGAGCCTTCAACTTCCTGAGTAAGAACCTTACCGATATCGTGGAGAAGACCTGCTCTCTTTGCAAGAGTGCTGTCAGCGCCAAGTTCGTCGGCGATCATACCTGAAAGGTGAGCGACTTCAATTGAGTGACGGAGAACGTTTTGTCCGTAGCTTGTACGGTATTTGAGTCTTCCGAGCAATTTAACGAGTTCGTTGTTCAAACCGTGAACACCTGTTTCGAATATTGCCTTTTCACCTGCTTGTTTAATGGTATTATCAACTTCTTTACGAGCTTTTTCAACGGTTTCCTCAATTCTTGCGGGGTGTATACGTCCGTCGGAAATGAGTTTTTCCAAAGTAATTCTCGCAACTTCTCTTCTTATCGGGTCAAATCCCGAAAGTGTAATTGCTTCGGGTGTGTCGTCAATAATAAGATCAACACCTGTAAGCGTTTCGATTGCACGAATGTTTCTGCCTTCTCGGCCGATAATTCTTCCCTTCATATCGTCGTTGGGAAGCGGAACAACGGATACCGTCGTTTCGGAAACGTGGTCGGCAGCGCAACGTTGGATTGCAAGAGAAATGATATTCTTTGCTTTTTCGTCAGCTTCTTCTTTGATCTGTGCTTCGATCTCAACGATCTTCTGCGCAGCTTCAAGTTTAACTTCGTCTTCAATACGCTGAACGAGTTCCCTTTTTGCTTCTGCGGCGCTTATTCCGGCTATCTGCTCAAGCTTTTCTTGTTGCTGGAGACGGATAACTTCGAGCTGTTCCTTTAATTCTTCGTTTTCCTTGATTTTACGGTTTAACTGTTCGTCTTTCTTTTCGAGAGCGTCCATTTTACGTTCAAGTGTTTCTTCTTTGGTTACCGCACGGCGTTCAAGTCTTGAAACTTCGTTTCTTCTTTCCTTGATCTCGCGTTCCAATTCGTTTCTTGAACGAAGAATTTCTTCTTTTGCTTCAATAAGAGCTTCTTTTTTCTTGGTTTCGGCGATTTTTTCGCTTTCTTCAACGATCTTTTTTGCGCGTTCTTCGGCAAGTCCGATCTTAGCTTCCGTTACTTTCTTACGGTAAGCGATTCCCAAAACCATACCAACAGCAATACCGACTGCAAGGGCAACAATTCCGATTATAGCTTCAATCATGGTAGTGCACCTCCTTAAGCCAATATTGTATATGAGACATGGACACAGTCCGCCCACATTATATATATTTTATATTATTTTTTTCAATATGTCAATGATATGGTAAGATTTTTCTGTACATTTAATGCAAATCGAGCTTACGTCTCTTTTTTCTATTGTAATATTTTCAATTATGTAGTAAAATAAATACAGAAAATAAAGTAAGAACAAAGGATAACTTATGAAATATATAGACCTGCACACCCATTCATACTATTCCGATGGCTCGTGTTCTCCTGATGAGCTTGTTTTTGAGGCTCATAAAGCGGGTTTGTCAGCTATTGCTCTAACAGACCACGATAATACAGACGGCGTAAACGAGGCAATTGAGGCGGGGAAAAAGTATGGGGTTGAAGTTATACCGGGAATAGAGTTTTCGGTAAAAAATGATCTTGGGGAAACTCATATTCTGGGATACGGAATAGATATAAATAACCCTGTTTTAACAGAGGCTATAGAGAGATCAAAGGAGTCAAGACGGCAGAATAACGTAAGAACGGCACAGGCTTTGCAAAGCTTGGGGTTTGACGTAACCGTTGAAGATGCAAGGGCGATATCGCCAAAAGGACTGCTCGGGAGGGCTCATTTTGCAAAGGTTATGGTAAACAAAGGATACGTTAAAACAGTGAAAGAGGGTTTTGACAAATATCTCCAAAAGGGAAGACCGGGTTACAACAGTTTAAGACTTCTTGATGCCGAAGAGGCTATAAACATAATTCATACATCGGGAGGGAAAGCCTTTCTTGCTCATTTGCATCTTACAAAACTTAAAGGGTGTGATTTAGACGGATATGTCAAAGAGCTTAAGTGTATGGGGCTTGACGGCATAGAGGGGTATTATACCGAATATGACGAAAAAATGGAGAGGGAATATTTTTCACTTGCGGAAAAATATGATTTGCTGATTTCGGGCGGTTCAGATTTTCATGGTTCGAACAAAACCGATATTAAGATCGGAGTCGGATACGGCAACTTGAAAATACCGTATGATCTGCTCAAAAAGATAACAAAATAAATAATAAAGAGAGGGAAACTTTATAAAATAACAGGAAGTTTCCTCTTTTTCTTTTATAATTAAATTATTGTGTTTATATAAATTAGAACTCTTTAAAATTAAAGGTTGATGAGACTGAATGGGAAATACTGCTTTACAATTAAAAATAGGTGTGTTATACTAAAATGAGCGAAAAGTGGCAAAAAAAGGAGGGTTAACGTGGATAAAAGGATATGTGACGAAAAAGAAATAGCTTTTATATGCGATGAGATCAAGAGATTGTTTGTTATTGAAAAGCTGATAGTATTTGGAGTAAAGCGCCGTGAGGTTGACAACGGAGTGACCGACCTTGACGTATGCGTTGTGTGCGAACACGACGACAAAAACGCGTGGCTGAAAAAAGCGTATCTTGAGATCGACAGTGACATCCCCTTTGATATATTTTTGTATACGCCGTCTCAGTGGGAAGAAATGATCAAACAGAGTGAGAGCTTTGCATCCCGAATATTAAGGAAGGGGTGTGTTGTCTATGGGTAGAAAAAAGACCCGTGACAGCAAGATCTATACCGACTGGCTGATCTATGCAGAAAACGATCTGAAAGCCGCCGATATGTTACGCAAAAACCAAAAAACACTGCTTTTGTCGGCATTTCATTCGCACCAGGCGATTGAAAAGGCGTTGAAAGCTTTTATGTTGGAGCAAAAAGGTTATGCGCCCGACGGTCACAACATAATATTTTTGTGCAAGACTGCGGCAAAAGTAAACGGTGGTTTTTTTGATTGGATAGACGAATGTGTCGCTTTGAATAATTATTATATTCAAACGCGGTATCCGCCCGACTTTCCACTTGAAATTGACAAAACTGCGGCTAAAAGATACTTGAATATGGCGCAGGGGCTTTATAAGTTTACTTTGCTAGAACTTGCTAAGTTTAATTAATAGGTACATAATACAAAAAGGAATAAATGCTATGAAGACGAATTTATTGAAAGAGTACATAAACAATGGACAGTTGGATGAAAAAATAGCATCGCTTTACGGTGAAGACCAGATTGCTTTTCAGAGAGAAAGATATAATAAGGCTATTGATGGATATGTTGCGCAGTACGGCAAAAAAGATGCGGATATTCAGATATTTTCGGTATCCGGAAGAAGTGAGATATCGGGTAATCATACCGACCATAACAACGGTAAGGTTATTGCAGCCGCGATAAACCTTGACGTTATAGCGATAGTAACTCCCAGAAATGACGGGATAATCAACGTAAAGAGCGAAGGCTTTGAGAAGGTTGATACTGTTGACGTTAAGAATACGAAGCCTGACGAAAAATATTATTTCAAGTCTTACTCGCTTATAACGGGTATGTGCGACGGCTTTGAAAATAACGGATATAAGGTAGGCGGTTTTGACGCTTATACCACAAGTAACGTTTTCAAAGGATCGGGACTTTCCTCGTCGGCGGCTTTTGAGGTTATGATCGGTAACATTCTTAACCACCTTTATAACGACGGCAAGGTTGACAACGTAATGATCGCGAAAATTGCTCAGTTTGCCGAGAACGTACACTTTGGCAAGAAGAGCGGACTTATGGACCAGATGGCGTGTGCTGTCGGCGGTTTTATAAACATCGACTTCGAAGATACGGCAAATCCTGTTATCAAAAAGATCGACTTTGACTTAAATAAGTACGGTTATTACCTCTACATAGTAAATACGGGCGGAAACCACGCAGACCTTAACGACGATTACTCATCTGTACCCGAAGAAATGAAATCGGTAGCAAGACTTCTCGGAAGTGAAGTTTTGAGAGGTGTTAAGTATTCTGATGTTATAGAGAATTCGAAGCTTCTCAGAGAAAAGGTTGGCGACAGAGCGATTTTACGCGCTATTCACTACTTAAATGAAAATGAAAGAGTTGACCGTCAGGTAAGATCTCTTGAAAACGGCGACCTTGATGCATTTTTCTCCGACGTTATTTCCTCGGGAATGTCAAGCTTCCGTTATTTGCAGAACGTATATACGGTTAAGAACGTATCCGAACAGGGACTTTCATTAGCACTTGCCGTATCCGAACAGATATTGAACGGTAAGAGAGCCGCATGGCGTGTACACGGCGGCGGTTTTGCGGGAACTATTCAGGCGTTCGTTCCTGCAGATTTGTCCGAGACCTATAAGAAGGAAATAGAAAAGGTGTTCGGAGAGGGTAACTGTGTTGCTTTAAGAGTTAGAAACGACGGAGCTATAAAGGTTATTTAATATGGCGAGAAAGATAAAGAAAAAAAGAGTCAGTTTCGAGGGCGATGCAAAGAAAGATATTCAAAAAAGCTTTAAGGAATTTAATTGGCGACTTTTAGGAAAGCTTCTTTTGTCGTTTACTGTGATATTTGGTCTATACGTTACCTTGCTTAAGGTAGCCGAGATCAACAGAAGCTTTATGATGCAGGATATAGTAATGATAGTATACAGCTCTGTAACTACTATCGTGTTATGTATATTTATTGTGTTGAACAGAGGAATATCAAAAGATATTCCAACTAAAGAACAGTTGAACCAAAAATGGTCAGATGAAGAAAAGACCGAGTTTATCGAAAACTACGTGAAGAGCAAGGAAAAGGCGAAGAAATGGCTTATAATACTAATTCCCTTGTTGTTTACACTGCTTTTTGATATGATGTATTTAATTCTTTTTGTAAAATAAAGTTTGTAGAAAATAGGTGTAATTGAAGATAATATGAAGAAGAAATTCAGTGTTACCTCTTTGTCAGCAAGTTCAAACGGTAACTCATACCATTTGAAATGCGGAGATGCAGAGTTCCTTATAGATGTCGGAATATCCGCAAAGAAAATTTGCGACAGTTTGAACAGTATAGGTTCGGATATTTCAAAAATAAATGCGATATTTATTACGCACGAACACATAGATCACGTAAAAGGCCTTGCCGTTTTGTCAAAGAAATATAATATTCCCGTACATATGACGGGTATGTCGGCAGAGGAGTATCTGAAGTGTAATCCCGAGGTTTGCAACATAACTTTTCATACGATTGTTTATGAATGTAACGTTTGTGGGATAAACGTTAAATCGTTTCCCTCGTCGCACGATAGTTCGGCTTGCGTGGGATATACTTTTGAGACCGAGGACGATAAATTCGGTATTGCGACCGATATGGGTTGTGTCGGTAAGGAGGCGGTTACGTCACTTATGCACTGCAACAGCGTAGTAATTGAGTCTAACTATGATGAAAACAGACTTGCAAACGGAACGTATCCCGAAAATTTAAAATGCAGAATACGTTCGGCAAAGGGACATTTGTCCAATTATGACTGCGCGGCGTTGGCTCGTTTTCTTGCTGAACACGGAACGAAAAACTTTATGCTTGGTCATTTGAGTGAGGAAAACAATACCCCCGAGATCGCGATGAACGTAACGTCACGCGCCCTTGCGGGATTTGACGATATCGTATTGAAGGTAGCATCAAGCAGGGAAGTAACTTACTTTATTTAATTTTTACATAATAAGATAAAAGGTTTGGGATATAAAAATGAAATGGGTTATAGCATCTGACATACACGGTTCATATCACTATTGTGAAAAGCTTGTAGAAAGAATAAATGCAGAAAAATCGGACAAGGTCTTGTTTTTGGGCGATATTTTGTATCACGGGCCGAGAAACGACCTGCCTAAAGATTACGCGCCTAAAAAAGTTATTGCGCTTTTAAACGGTATGAAGGAAAAGATTATGTGCGTCAGAGGCAACTGTGATACTGAAGTTGACCAGATGGTGCTTGAATTTCCGGTACTTGCCGATTATGCGATTATTACCGTTGGAAACAGAATGATATATGCAACGCACGGACACAAATACGGACCTGATAATTTACCGCCGTTACAGAAAGGCGACTGTTTGCTTTTCGGACACATACACGTACCAAAATGTTACGAAGAAGAGGGAATACTTATATTAAATCCCGGATCGGTGTCTATACCGAAAGAGAATTCGGAACATTCGTATATGGTTCTTGACGATAACAAGCTTTATTGGAAGAACCTCGACGGAGACGTATATAAAGAATATCAGATTTAAAATATTAAAAATTATAATCGGCAGAGGGGTGGTCTTCTGCCGGTTTTTAGGTTATAATAAAAGTGTTCAAGGTGGGAGGGGAATATATGTCGCTAAGATACAATAAGAAGAATGTTGCTCTTGCCAGAGTTCTGCGTAAAAATGCAACTCCTCAAGAAAATCGTTTGTGGTATGATTTTTTATCAAAATATGAAGTTAGATTTCAAAGACAAAAAGCGATTGATGAGTTTATAGCGGATTTTTATTCTCATAAAGCAAAGTTAATAATAGAAATAGATGGTTCTCAACACTATACAGAAGAGGGGAGAGCCAGGGATGAATTTCGTACAGAAGCACTCGGGAAATATGATTTAAAAATAATAAGGTTTACAAATAATCAAATTAATACGAATTTTGAAGGTGTATGTAAATATATAGATAGTGTTGTAAAAGCCTCCCTCCGATAGTGGAGTTTTTTCTAATAAATTTATTTAAAATGATATAGTGGGACAAAACTTCAGAGAGAGCCTTCCTCCGGGAGGAAGGTGGATTTGCCGAAGGCAAAGACGGAAGGAGTCTGCGATATATGAAGTATAGATTATTTTATTGTGACGCACTCTCCCTCAGTCAAAACTTTGTTTTGACAGCTCCCTCCCGGAGGGAGCCTTTTGTGAATGTCTGTTTTTTTGTTTAATTGAAGATGTTTTATAGATGTAGCGCGTGTTTGTAATAAAAAAATCCTGTTTATAAAAACAGGATTTTTTATTTATGATACAATTTCTTTGTGTTGTACTGAGGTTCGCAGGTAAGGTTTATTCCGAGTTTTCTGTAGACGTCAACGTCAATGGGAGAAAGAATAACCGTTGAATGAGCCTGACAGCCGCGCAATTTTTCGAGCTGATCCATAGCAACCTTTGCAACGTCGCTCGTTGATGCGGATATTGCAAGGGCTATCAACGCTTCGTCGGTGTGAAGGCGGGGGTTGTGGTTGCCTAATGTGTTGACTTTAAGTTCTTGGATAGGCTCGATCGTTTCGGGCGCTATCATCATAGTTTCTTTGGGAAGGTCTGCCAAGAGCTTAACTGCGTTAAGCAAAGCTGCGGATGCCGCTCCCAAAAGTTTTGATGTTTTTCCTGTAACTATCCTTCCGTCTTCAAGTTCAATTGCAACGGCGGGTTGATTGTTTGTTTCAATAGAACGGTTAATTGCCGTTTTTACAGTCTTGCGGTCGTCGGAAGAGATTTTAGCCTGATTCATAAGAACCTCGATCTTTTCAATAACCGCAGGTTTAACTTTTCCGTAACGTTGGTCGCACAGAGCGGCAAAATAACGTCTGATTATTTCCTGATTTGATGCTTCTCTTACTGCTTCGTCGTCAATAATGCAGTTACCCACCATATTAACACCCATATCTGTGGGTGATTTATAGGGGCTTTCGCCTTTTATGTGTTCGAAAATAGCGTTAAGAACGGGGAAGACTTCAACGTCTCTGTTGTAGTTAACGGCTGTAACTCCGTATGCTTCAAGATGATACGGATCGATCATATTAATGTCGTCAAGGTCAGCCGTTGCCGCCTCGTAGGCAAGGTTAAGCGGGTGCTTAAGCGGAATATTCCAAATAGGGAACGTTTCGAATTTGGCGTAACCGGCTTTGATGCCCCTTTCGTTTTCATGGTAAAGCTGTGAAAGGCATGTCGCCATCTTTCCGCTTCCGGGACCGGGGGCGGTAACGACAACGAGAGGTCTTTCTGTTTCAATGTATTCATTTTTACCAAAACCTTCGGGGCTGACGATGTGGTTTATATCATAGGGGTATCCTGCTATAGGATAGTGAACGTATGTTTTTATTCCAAGAGAACGAAGTCTTTCGATGAATTTTACAGCCGCAGGCTGTTTTTCGTATTTTGATATAACAACGCTTCCGACGTAAAGACCGAACTCTCTGAATGCGTCGATGAGTCTTAAGACGTCGTTGTCATACGAAATACCGATGTCGCGTCTTATTTTCATATTTTCAATATCGCACGAGCTGATGACGATGACTATTTCAACGTCACTTGCGATATTTTTAAGCATCTGAAGTTTACTGTCGGGTTTAAAACCGGGGAGAACTCGTGAGGCGTGGTAGTCGTCAAAAAGTTTACCGCCAAACTCAAGGTAGAGCTTACCGCCAAACTCTGATATTCTTTTTGCTATTTGTTCTGACTGTTTTTTTATGTATTCTTCGTTGTCAAAACCTATGCGTTTCACGACTATCAACTCCTTAGATGCAATAAAATAAAAACACTAATAATTATACTACTTTTGTAAAATCGTGTCAATAAAAAGTGGACAACTTTATAAAAACTTTTTGTCCTGATATAAGGGTGTATTGATTTCCGTATCAAGATGTGATATCATATTATTATAATGAAAGAAAGGGGGAGTTTTTTTGAAGAAAAAGTTATTTATAACGATTGTTTTTTTGCTTATGATCGGCTTGTGTTTTTTGGTTAATGCTGAAGAAGATACTTCAAGAGTCATAAGGGGCGTAGGCTCGTATGCTTACCAACAAAACGTTGATGAATTGCTAAACGATTTTAACGAAACCAACGAGGGTTGGGACTCCGATACTCTTTCTTCAGACGTGACTCTTGCTGAAAAGATAGACACTTTCCCTTTTAACGTTTTAACGGGAAACGGTTCGCTTATCGTTAGCACGGAGAATGCAAAGTCACAGCAGAAAAATTATATATCAAAGACTTTTGATACTCCCATAGATCTTTCACAATACAGTGTAATAAGCTCGGCGGTTAACTGCAGTGCGGTCGATGGCGGAGAATATACTTTTGATATTGAGTTATATTCAGGAAGAGAGGTATTCAGAGCGCAACAAGTAATAGACGATCAAAGCTGGAATGCCGTATTCGTTGATATTTCAGGCTTTAAAATGCGAAACAGCATAGACAAGATCAGAATATCGGTTTCTTATGAATGTGGTGATGTTCCCGTAAGTTTTTTTGAATATTACGTTGACAATATTGCTGTTACAAAGGATAAAAACGTTGTCAATAGGGTGAGATATTCTGCTGAAAGTTATAATATTACGGGCGGAGTAGCGGAATTGACCGAAGACGGAATAAAGGTTACGCCAAAAGAAGACGTTTTATACGTTGATCTGTTGAATTTCTGTTATAGCTCTTTAAATGGGGCAAACTCTTTGTCACTTAAGGGCGTTTACGAGGGAAGTTTAGCTTATATAAGCCTTTACGTTCAAGACGAAAACGGGGAATATACCTTAATGTCGCTCGATACCGTCAGAGGAGAAAGCGGTGTAATAAACGCAAGACTTCCTTTGTATGACGATGCTTTAAAAAATATAAGACTTGAGTTTACGGGTAACGTAAAATCTTTCACGATAGAAAATATAGGGCTTTTTTCGACGTTTGTTGAAGATAACGGTACTATAGGCGTTATAGACACTTGCGCTATTAACTCGAACACCGAAGAAATAATTATCAGAGGAATGTTTGAAAAGGAAAACTGGCAAGAATATCTGCAGAAGGATATATATCTTTTTTCGCACGATCTCAGCGAAGAAGTAACGGGTGATGGTTTAAAAAATGCAACGTATCTTGCGAAAAGCAAGGTCACGTCGTCGGATTTTATTTTTCGTATAAGTTATGCGGGAGAGGTTGACAAACGCCAATTTTTGCATAGAAAATATACTGTTGCAGTAAAGAGTGAAAACGGTTTTGAGATAGTTGACTATTCAAAATGTATAACAAACCCTGACAGTTTTTTGAAAAACACTTCAAAAATATCGGAAGGCGGAAGCGGTAAAGGCGTTTACGGCGCCGGAATATCGTTTATGCAGGAAATGGGCGTTTCCGATACTGTTGTTTGGGTGGATATCGGCAAGTTTTTCTTGCTGGAGGATCAAAGCGGAAGTAAATTTGAGTGCGGTGGCGTCTTGTATTATTATAATAACGAGTACGCGGAGACGCTTAATAAAACGATAAGAAATTACGGCGAAAAAAATATTAATGTAACTTTATGTATAGTGGTAAGCGATACGGGTAACGAGATGTTAAATAAACTCCTTATTTACGAGGGGGCGGATCTTAGCGCCGATTATTGCGCTTATAACACAAAATCAGCTCAAGGTCTTGCTTATTTACGAGCTTTCAGCGAATATTGGGCAAGTAAGTATGCGGAATCAGGATACATAAAAAGGATAGTGTTCGGCGACAGCGTTTCAAGAGCGTACGACTCTTATAATATGGGAGAAAAGTTGCTTTCTTCTTTTACCGAGGAGTATGCGAAGGGTTTAAGAACGGTATACAATGCAGTTAAATCTTATGCTCCGTATATTAATATATACACTTTTGTTGACGAGGTGTGGGATAACAATTATCCTTTTGATCTGTATACCCGATATGACAGCAAGGCGTTTTTAGAGTCTTTGGGCGACTGTATAAGTTCTGACGGGAATATTAACTGGGGAATAGCGCAGAACTTGTATCCTTATCTGTACGACGATTATTTTTCGTACCGCGATAAAGGGCTTGAATATACCGAAGACAGCGACAGGGTTTCGTTTAAAAATATCGAAGTAGTAACCGATTGGTTGAAAAATAATGAAAAATATTACGGCGGCGCGTCGAGAAATTACATTATAATTGAAAAGACGTATTTTTCAAAACTTGATGAAAAGGAAGTAACGGCAGATTACGTTTATAACTGTTACAAGGCTTTGAATACGTACGTATCGGCGTATATTACCGACAGAACCTGCAATTATAACGGAGCTATGAAGTATATTGACACGTCGGACTCTCTGTCGTATACTCGTTTTGCTGCCGAAGTTCTCGGTGTTGCTACTTGGGAGAGTGTAATCAAGGGTTTTTCGATCGACAATGTTTCGAGGAAGAATATAACGCGTTCACAAATAGAACTATCGCGTTCGGATATAAAGGGAAGTGTTGAAATATACAATTTCGGAGATAATAGACAAGGTTGGCTGCCTTACGGCTTTTCCGAAAATATTTCTGCAGGTTCGTCGCTTGGAGATAAGAGACATCTTATGTGGCTTATGCTGGGTGAAGTTCCGAGCGGTGAATCTCGTGGCTTGGTGAAGAAATTCTCTACTCCGTATGATATGTCTCTGACACCTATTATGAATTTTGAAATAAATGCCGCGACGTTGCCGCAAAACGTAAGCTATCTTCAGATGACGGTTATGCTTATATCGGGTAATGATGTATACGAGGCGACAGGAATGGTCAAGGGTGGTTCGTGGTTAAGTGTTTACTGTGATTTCTCCTCGTTTGCCGGACTTAGCAAGATAGATGAGATAAGAATATTGTTTTATGCCGATGAAAATTATTACGACAGTCCGCAGATATTTATAGGTTCGATAAACGGAATGTCGACAGAGTATGATTCTGAAACGCTGTTTTCGATGCTAAACCCCGAGGACGTGCGTGAAAAACAGCTTGAAAACATAAAAACTTACGCATATCCCGTGTTAGTGTGTGTTATTCTTGTTTCGATTTGTCTCTTCGTGTGGAGACGTGTATTGGCTAAAAAGGAAAAATAGATAAAAAACAGAGAGTTGGTGGGCAAAGTCCGCCAACTCTCTGTTTGGTTTAAATAAAGATTACTCGCTTATTTGCGAGTATTTTTGTTGAGTAAAATAGAGAGATGGTGTGTTTGCACTCCATCTCTCTTGTTTAAAAATTATTCGTTTTCTACAACGATTTGTCCTAAGTGGAATTTACCTGTGTACGTTCTTCCGCTGGGCCAAGTGTACGTGCCCTGTCCATGCATATCGTTGTTCAAAAATTCGCCGGTATACGTTTCCCCGTTCGCCCAGGTGTAAGTGCCCGTACCCGTTCTTACGTCGTTTTTATAATCGCCTTCGTAGATATCGCCCGTTGCAAAAACGTATTTGCCTTTGCCTTCTTTGGCGTTATTTACATAGTAACCCTCGTAATATGACGTTTCGCTGAGGGTGAATTTGCCGTAGCCGTGGCGTTTGTTTTCTTTGAATTCTCCTGTGTAGAACGATCCGTCCGACCAAGTATACGTTCCTTCTCCGTCCATAAGTCCGTTTTTGTAGTCACCTTCGTAGATGTCGCCGTTTGAGTATTTAAACGTGCCTTCTCCGGAGAATTTGTTGTTGGCAAAGTTGCCTGTGTAGACGTCTCCGTTTGAGTATTTATACGTACCTTCGCCGCTTTTTTCAAGCTTTGAGAGTCCGCCGGTGTAAACGTCGCCGTTTGTGTAGGTTATGGTGCTGTTCGCGCCGTCAACCACACCTCTGCCGCCGTCAGAGAAGTATAAAGTGCCTTTTTTGAGTGAGCCCGTTGAGTCAACTGTGCCGAAATATTTGATCACGCCCTCGTCGGTATTGACTTTTATGTATCTGTAACCAATGACGTAAGCCGCAATACAGATAATAAATACGAGAATGAGTGACGCTACTGCCATAACGAGAAGAAGCCTTGCTGTTTTGTTTACTTTCTTGTTTGGTTTTCTTCTTTGTGAAGGAGTTCTGATTTGAGTGTTTTTGTTCATTATCAAATTACCTCTTACTTTGACGAATAATTAAAATATGTCTTTAATTTGTTCTATAAACATAGGAATAACGGTCAGACAAATAAATGCTGCGGTTAAAAACAGTATAATACCGAGGATCAATGCTGTAATGTTGTTTCCTTTTTTGCGGAAACGGCTGAGCAAAAAGTCTTTTTTGTCTTGGTTTATATAATACAGCTTTTCTCCGTTTTCCGTTTTTGTTACGGATATATTTTTCATAAACGTGGATTTTTCTCTTAATGCGAATTTTATAAGAAAATTATTTTTTTTGTAGCCAAGAGCTTTAAGAGAAAGTGCGTTTTTTTCGCCTAATGCGTTTTTTTCAACTATATTTCTTATAATACTTCCCAAAACGTTTTGTCTGTACAGTATAGCAATAGATGCGATGAAAATTCCGATACAAAAGGAGAGCAATATTAAAGTAAGGTTGTTCTGACTGTATTCCGAAAAGAATGAAAAGTCCGGCATTTTAATATTAATATCCATTATATTTACCTCAATTTATTGGATTTTTGTCAAAATCAAGGTGTCAATCATCAAAAAAGGATGTTCCGCAAAGCTGACTGATGATTCTTTCGAGGTCTTTGTCGTCGGTATATTCTATCTCAACTTTTTTGCGTTTGCCTTTTTGGTGTATTTTGAACTGTCTGCCCATTTGCTTGGACACTCTTTTTTCGAGATCAGAAATGTAGTTGACCTCAACATCTACAGCGGAAGGGGGAGTTAATACCTCTTCTTCGGTGTCTTGTTTATTCAAAGAGTCGCGCAGAGCTTCCGTTGCTCTGACGGATAACCCTTTTTCGATAACTTTTTTTGCCGCCTCGGGTATCAATTCCTTGTTTGTGATGCCGAGTAATACTTTTGCATGACCTGCTGACAGATCTTGTGACTTAACAAGCTCTGCAACTTCGTCCGGTAAGTCGAGAAGTCGGAGGGCGTTGGCTACAGTCTCTCTTTTTTTACCAATAATGGTAGAAACTTCTTTTTGGGTGAGATTGTACTCATCAATTAATGCCTGATAAGCCTTTGCTTCTTCAATGGGGTTAAGATCTTCTCTCTGTAAGTTTTCAATAAGTGAAAGCTCTGCCGCTTTTCTGTCGTCAGCATCAATTATAATAACGGGAACTTCTGAAAGTCCTGCCATTTTTGATGCTCTCCAACGTCTTTCACCTGCAATTATGGTATAGTATCCATTTTTACCTTCTCTTACAGTGATAGGCTGTAATAGTCCGTGATTTGCTATCGATTCTGCGAGTTCCTCGAGCGGTTTGTGATCGAAGATCGTACGCGGCTGTGTCGGATCGGGTTCGATCTCGCTTATTCTTAATTTTGTTATTCTATCTCCTGAATCAACTTCCGATTCGTAGTTGTCAATAAATATTGCATCAAGTCCTCTTCCGGACCCTTTTTCCTTAGCCATAATTTATCCCCTTATCTTATATACGTTCAAGAATTTCTTTTGTAACGTCTTCGTAAGCTTGGCTGCCCTTTGAGTATTTATCAAAGTATTTTATCGGTTTTCCGTAGCTTGGAGCCTCGCTGAGTCTTACGTTGCGGGTAATAACCGTCTTAAACAGCTTGTCCGAATAGTATTTTTTAAGTTCAGACATAACCTGAACTGACAAATTCAATCTGCCGTTATACATAGTTATAAGTATGCCGACGAGCTCGAGCTGAGGGTTATACATCTGTTTAACCTTTTTTATGGATACGGAAAGCTGAGCCAATCCTTCGAGCGCAAAATATTCGCACTGCATAGGTATAATAATTCCGTCTGATGCGACGAGCGCGTTAACTGTTAGAAGTCCTAATGTGGGAGGGCAATCTATAAATATGTAGTCGTAGTCGTCTTTTATTTGGTCGAGCGCGTCTTTCAATCTTTTGTGTCTGTCGTTAAATTCGATGATTTCGATCTCTGCACCTGCAAGGTTAATGTTGGAGGGCATAACGTCAAGATTTTCGAACGGGGTGTTGCGAATAGAGTTTCGAACAGTAGACGGCTCGATGATCGTCGAATATGTTGAGTATTTCAAGTTTCGCTTATCGAACAGACCGACAGCACTTGTAGCGTTACCCTGGGGATCGTTGTCAACGAGTAATACTTTTTTGCCCATAGCTCCTGCTTGAGCTGCTATATTAACGGCGGAAGTGGTCTTTCCGACGCCGCCTTTTTGGTTAGCAAAAGTGATAATTTTTCCCACGTTCAAATCCCCCAACTAAATATGTTACATATAATATTATATCAGTGCGGAGGGGTATTGTCAACCAAAAACGAACAGTAATAAAATATTTTACATATACAAGATTTGGTATAAGAAAAGTGCGAAATATAATGTTCCACGTGGAACGTTTGCGGGGTTATGCTTTTTTTATTTGTTCCACGTGGAACATTTTTGGGGGTTCGCCTTTTATGTGTTCCACGTGGAACATTTTTATTTTGGTATACGAATTGTGATCTCCGTCTCATATCCCTTTTCTCTTTTTTGTAAAGTTACGTTAAAACCGCAATCTTTGAGAAGTGATACGGCTTTGTCGACGGAATTGTAAAAAAATCTTAAGTCTTTTATAACTCCCTTGACTTGACGGCGGTCGGGTAACGTTTGCTCGTTTTCTAATAGATTGTCAATGTACCTTTCAGTTGCTGAAACATTAAGCTCTTTTGAGGCGATATGAAGTATGGTTTGCAGTCTTAAATTTGGATCTTCAATTCGCAAAAGGGCACGTGCATGTCTTTCGGTCAACTTGTTTTTTACTATTTCTTTTCTTTCGGCGGGTGTGAGTTTTAATATTCTTAACTTGTTTGCAATATAAGACTGGCTTGACGAAAGCTGTCTTGCAGCCTGTTCTTGCGTTAACCCGTAGATATCAATTAAGGAAGCTATTGCCGCCGCTTGTTCAAAAATATTCAGATCTTCTCTTTGAATGTTTTCAATAATAGCTAACTCGGCTGATTTTTGGCTGTCTATATCAAGTATAAGACAGGGAACTTCGGTAAGTCCTATTATTCTTGCTGCCCTCCAGCGTCTTTCACCGGCTATGATCTGATATACCTCGCCTTTGTCGCTGTTAGTCGGGCGAACCGACAACGGTTGAAGTATACCGTATCGTCTTATGCTGTCAGCAAGGCGAAGCATAGGCTCGTCTTCGAATATAAAACGTGGTTGAGATGGATTGGGGAAGAGTTGGTCTGTTGAAAGCATACGAATGGGTTTGGTGTTAACACGTTCTGATTTTAAAGGCGTTTCGGCTTTTTTGAATGGGTTTCTGTAAAGTGTGTTCATTTGTTTTCTTCCTTTGTTTTTATACTTATATTTTTGGTATAAAAATAATATCATTCTGAAAGTAAAATAAAACTCGTATTATTTACGGCGGAAAATAATTTGTTATAGGGGAAAATAAAAAAACACATAAAAAAACAAAATAAAAAAAGAATAAAACGGAAAAGGTCCGTTTTATTCTTTAAAAAACAAAGATAAAGGAAAAATAGAATGTTATAAAGGTTTCTTTGTTATACGGTTATACATTCTGGGGAAACTGTCGGGCGTATTTTTTACCTTTTTGGAAATAACTATATGTCTTTGCAGTTCTACGTTGTTGTAGCTCAAGTTGAAGGTAATATCCTCGAATTTTGTGCCGCCAAGCTGTATAATTCCGCTTTTTGCAGAAACTATTTCTTCCTCCGCAGCGCTTCCTTTCATGGATATAAAGCTTCCGCCTAACTTGACAAAAGGAATGCAAAGCTCTGTAAGAACGTTTAAAGAAGCTACGGCTCTTGCGGTAACTATATCAAAGCGTTCGCGGTAGTTTACCGTTTTGCCCAGTTCTTCGGCTCTTCCCGAAACGATCCTTATGTTGTCAAGCTCTAATATATTTGCCGTTTCTTCTATATACTTAAGCTTTTTCAACGTGCTGTCAAGGGCGTAAACGTTAACGTCGGGGCGAAATATTGCAATAGGGAGGGCGGGGAATCCACCGCCTGTACCAACGTCAAGAAGTTTTGCTTTTTGTGGGATGTATTTAATAACCGTAGCCGAGTCGGCAATATGTTTTAAAATAATATCTTCAGCATCAGTTATAGCTGTTAAATTCATTTTTTCGTTTACCGTTATCATACGGTCGATAAGTTTGTTAAGCTTGTCTAATACCGTTACGTTTAACAGTTCCGACAGATTGTTATTGGCAAAAACGTCTTTTATTAATTGAGTATGGTCGGTCATTATCTTACACCTTTTTATAAGTTTTCTCTGTTTTGTTGGCAATAAATAAGTAAAACGGTAATGTCGGCGGGGCTGACACCACTTATTCTTGATGCCTGACCTATGTTTTCGGGTTTGATTTTGTCGAGTTTCTGTCTAGCTTCTATACGGAGTCCTTTTATCGACAAATAATTTATATCTTTCGGCAACTTGATGCTTTCGGTCTTTTCGAACTTTTGTACCTCAGCTATCTGTCTTTTGATGTAGCCGTCGTATTTTATAATTACCTCAGCGCAATTCATTATGTCAACGGGAAGATCTTCTCTCGTTTTGTCAACGGATGAAAGAATGTTATAATTTAACTGCGGTCTTTTCAAAAGGTCGGCAAGTTTAATTCCCGTGCTGACGGGAGTTGTTCCCGCGCTGATAAGAATATCGTTAAGCTGTTCTGTTGGGGAAATGGTAACTTTTGATGCTCTCTCCACTTCAGCCTTTATAGCTTCTTGTTTTTTCAGATATTCGGCATATCTTTCTTCGCTTATAAGTCCTATTTTATAACCTAAGGGGGTTAATCTGTAATCGGCATTATCCTGACGGAGTAAAAGCCTGTATTCTGAACGCGAAGTCATCATTCTGTATGGCTCGTTCGTTCCTTTGGTAACGATATCGTCAATAAGCGTACCAATATAGGACGAATCTCTCTTTAATATCAACGGTTCTTGACCTTTGATCTTTAAAACCGCGTTTATACCCGCAATAAGTCCCTGAGCCGCAGCTTCCTCGTATCCGCTCGTTCCGTTAAACTGTCCTGCTCCGTAAAGTCCCGAAATAGTCTTAAATTCGAGAGTAGGATATAGCTGAGTGGGGTTTATGCAGTCGTATTCAATAGCATAAGCAGTTCTCATCATTTGTGCGTTTTCAAAGCCTTTAAGAGAATGAAGCATTTGAATTTGAACTTCTTCGGGAAGTGATGATGAAAAGCCTTGTATGTATAATTCCTTCGTATCCTTACCGCAAGGCTCGATAAATAGCTGGTGACGTTCTTTATCGGCAAATCTAACTACCTTATCCTCAATACTTGGGCAATATCTGGGGCCTGTACCCTTGATCTCGCCTGAATACAGGGGAGAGCGGTGGAGATTTGATTTTATAATATCATGTGTAATGTTTGAAGTATATACGATATGGCAGGGAGTTTGTTCGATTGAAGCATACTTCTTGGCATCTGTCCTTGCCGAAAAAGGTGAAGTGCCCTCGTCGCCGTTTTGTATTTCAAGATCGGTAAAATCGACGGTGTCTGCATGTACGCGAGGGGGAGTTCCCGTCTTAAATCTGTATAATTCAATATTTTCGCGGATAAGAGCGTCGGTAAAACCTTTTGCCGGCAACATACCGTCGGGACCTGATTCATACGCGCATTCACCCGTTATAACTCTGCCGTTTAAGAAAGTACCCGCGCAAACAATGGCTGCCTTTACGTTCCATAAAGCGCCCATTTTCGTTACTACTGCTTTTATGCTTTTTTTGCCGTCAACTTCCTCTGTTAAGAAATCAACGATTTCAGCCTGAACAAGCGAGAGGTTGTCCGTATTTTCTATTGTTTTTTTCATTATTTCTCGGTATTTTATACGGTCTGCCTGAACTCTTTTTGAATGAACGGCAGGGCCCTTGCCGAGATTTAAGGTACGCGTTTGAAGGGTAACCTTGTCGGCAGCATAACCCATTTCTCCGCCTAAGGCGTCAATTTCGTATACCAAATGACCTTTTCCCGTTCCGCCTATAGAAGGGTTACAGGGCATATTGCCAACGGCGTCAAGATTTATGGTAAAAAGTATAGTTTTCATTCCGAGTCGTGCAGATGCCAAAGCCGCTTCAATTCCTGCGTGGCCTGCTCCTATTACTGCAATATCAGCGCTACCTGCTATATAGTTCAACGTAATATCTCCCTTATTTACAAAAAATGGTATAATTTACAAAAACTGTAATACTGATCAAGTTTAGTTTTTATGGCGTTTGTTCGATAGTATCTTGCGGTAGATCGTTAGGGTTAAAATCGGTTTCTTTAGGATTTAAATCTTCCAACATATCTTCCATTACGTCATGGAACTCGTCCTCAAAACTACCGTTAGTTTCTTCGGTTTTCGTATCTTCGGTGTTAACTTTTTCTCCGTCAACCTCTTTAAGTGAACCGTAACCGTCGGGGCGATCAACGAAAGTCAAGTCAAAAGTGCCTTTTGAGTAGAGGACAGTGATTATAAATATAAAAACAAACACGAAAACAGCCGCTATCTGTGCTTTTCTGTGGGGATGTAACTTCATTTTTATTCTCCGTATATTTTACTTGTGATATTGTTTGTGATTGATAATCGTAAACGCTCTGTATATTTGTTCGAGCAAAATAACCCTCATAAGCTGGTGCGGGAAAGTCATTTTAGAGAAAGACAGCTTAATATCGCACATATTCTTTATCTCGTCGGAAATTCCCTCGCTTCCTCCGATGATAAATGCGATATTGCTTTGACCGCTTATTGCTAAAGTGTTTATTTTTTCTGCCAAATCTTCCGAAGAAAGCATCTTTCCTTCAATACAAAGGGCGATCTTACAGCCCTTGAAAGAGGATACTGCATTATATGATGCACTAATGGAGTCTTCTTTTATCTCGTTTATATTGAGTTTACAAAAAGCGGATAATCTTTTTTCATATTCTTTAACGGCATCCTTTAGATATTGTTCTTTGAGTGTGCCGCAACAAATAACGGTTATATTCAACATAAAATACTACTTTTTCTCTATTGCAATAAAATATGGGGATGTAGGAGAGTTAAGAATGGTGAAACGGCTGACGCATATTTGCTTTCTGTCGAGTGTGGAAAGTCTCTCTGTCAGCAGTTTACCCTCTATTTCGCCCTCTGCGTGTCCGGGATAGATTGCTATAAGTATAATTCCGTCGTCATTAAGCAGCTCTAAAGCGGCATCGACCGCAGGCAGAGTTGTTTCTCTTAAGGTGGTGATAGACTTATCTCCGCCGGGCAGGTACCCTAAATTAAAAACGCCGACGTCTATTTTTTCCTTTACGTATTCTTTAACAAGGCTGTGTGATGCTTTGATCAAAGTATAGTTGTTGGGGCAAAGGTTTTCTTCAAGTCTTGCCTTGGTGTTTGCCAAAGCCGCGTCTTGAATGTCAAATGCGTATAATTTTCCGCTTTCTCCTATTGCTTTTGATAAAAACAGCGTATCGTGTCCGTTACCCATAGTGAAATCGACGGCAGTTATACCTTCTCTTATATGAGCTGATAAAAACTGTTTTTCAAGTCCCATTAAATCAACCATTATATATTCATCCTTTTTATACTTAAATTAAGGGCTACAACATAAATGAGTAGCCCTTAATCTTTAATTGTCGTGATTTTCTTTGTCGTTATCTTGGTTATCTTCTTTTGAAGTGTCAGTTTCTTCTTCGGAACGAGCAAATCTTGCAAACGCTTCTATACCCGTTTCGTTATCAGCGTCAGCCATAGCCTTTTCTTCTTCGGCTCTTCTTGATTCTTCGAATGCCTTTCTCTCGTTTTCTTCGTTGATCTTTTGCTGTTCGGCATTTTCTTCAAAGCTCTTCTTTTTATGTTCTTCAGCTATTTTTTCAAGATCTTCCTCTGTAGGATCGCCATTCATTATAACATCGAACTGCTTGTCGTCAATGATCTCGTGTTTAACAAGATATTTTGCGATAAAATGAAGCTTTTCAATGTTATCTTTAAGAATATTCTGCGCGTTTTCGTAAGCTGACATAACGATAGCTTTGATTTCCTCGTCAATCTTAGCTGCAGTTTCTTCAGAGTAGTTTCTTGACTGATTGTAGCTTCTTCCGAGGAATACCTCGTCGTTTTCGTGTTCGCCGCCGTAAACGATAGGTCCTAAGTCGTCGCTCATACCGAGCTTTGTAACCATCTTTCTTGCAAGGTTGGTAGCTCTTTGGATATCGTTTGAAGCGCCGCCGGAAATATCGTCAAAGATGATTTTTTCAGCCGCTCTTCCGCCGAGCAACATAGCGATCTCTTCTTTGATTCCGTTTCTGTATACACTGTATTTATCTTCTAACGGGGGATTAAGTGTATAACCCAATGCGCCGCCGCTGGGGATAATTGAAATTTGTCTTACAGGATCAAGCGAGGGAAGAACGTGCGCGATAATAGCGTGACCTGCCTCGTGATAAGCGGTCTTTAATTTTTCCGACTCTTTGATCTTCATGGATTTCTTTTGTGTACCTACGATAACCTTGATAGAAGCTTCGTCAATATCTTCCATACCTATAAGAGTTTTACCCTTTCTGGCGGCAAGGAGTGCGGCTTCGTTAAGGAGGTTAGCCAAGTCAGCGCCCGTAAATCCAACGGTCGTCTGCGCTATCTTTCTTAAATCAACGTCTTTTTCAAGAGGTTTGTTTTGTGAATGAACCTTAAGAATTTCTTCTCTGCCCTTGATGTCGGGATAGTTAACTGTAATTTGTCTGTCAAATCTTCCCGGACGGAGAAGTGCGGGGTCAAGAATGTCAGGTCTGTTTGTTGCGGCAATAACGATAA
>JBGVPD010000069.1:0-22357 GCA_045126815.1 Eubacteriales bacterium | reverse complement strand
GATGTATGAGGATTCCGAACAAAACAAAAGAAAAGGCTTGTTTGGTAGGATAATCGGCTGATGGTTGTAGAACAGACAAGACTAGCGGAGATTTTGTTATATTCTTTTTTGTTAGGGATTTTTTTAGGTGTTGTTTACGATCTGTTCAGAGTAAGAAGACAGTTGTTTTCAATAGGCTCGGCAAAAAAGGCGGCTAATGTCCAAGGGACAACGAATCGTATATGTTTAATAGAAGATGTTATTATTTTTTTTGAAGACGTCTTTTATTCAATAATATGTTCTGTTGTTGTATGTGTATTTTTGTTTTACGTAAATCACGGGAGATTTCGTGTGATCGCACTAGTTGGTGCGGGGTTAGGGTTTCTGGTTTATTACAAAACAGTTGGCAGACTTGTGTTGTTTTGTTCGGAAAAGATAGTAAGATTTATAAGGTTTTTGATCGGAAAGATTATAAAGCTTACTGTTGTTCCTATATTTAGACTATTGAAGTTTTTATTTAAGATTACGTTGGGACGGTTATATGTTTATTGTTACAGCGCAGTTTTGAAAAGAGTTTGTTTAAGAAGGGCAAACAAGGGATTTAGAATTTTACAAACAAAAGGGAAGAAAAAAGATGAAAAATCGTTCAAATATATTCGTGAAGGCGGCGGCAGTGGTATTCATAGTGTTCTGCACGGTTACCATAATTCAGATGCAGTTTGAATTCAACAGTCTCAAGGAAGATAAGGCAAAGGTTGAACAACAAATAAAGTTATACGAACTAAAGATAGATGAGCTTCAGTCGCGACTTGATGAAGAGATAGACGAAGAGTACATAATGCGTATAGCGAGGGAAAAATTAAACTATAGACTCCCGGAGGAGATAATTTTTTATAACGATTTATCCAAGTAATTTTTAGGAGTAAAATTAAACAGATGTCAAACGAAGTCGGTCAAATTCTTGATGGAAAAATCACGTCAATAACGAAGTTTGGTGCTTTTGTGTCTCTTCCTGACAATCAAAGCGGACTAATACATATTTCTGAAATATCCGATGGTTTTGTTAAGGATATAAACGAACATTTGTCAGTAGGTCAGTCGGTAAAAGTCAGGATTTGTTCAATTGATCAAAATAATCGGATCTCTCTTTCGATGAAGCAAATGAAGGGTGAAAAGAAAGAGGTTAAAAAGCCGCAAGGTATTGAACAAAGAAAGAGAATAATGCCTGATGAAATCAGGGTGAAAAAGGCAGAAACGCTTGGGTTTGAGGATATGATGAGTCAATTTTTGAAAACATCAAACGAGAAGATTTCCGACTTAAAAAAGACAGTGGAGAACAAGCGCGGGAGCGGTGGTTTTTCGAGAAAAAACGCCAAAAAGTATTGATTTATTATTATGTATATATTATACTGTATTATGGGATAATTTATCCTGTAATACAGTTTTTTTACGGAGTTTAGAGGTATGAAAGATATAATTATTATAGGCGGAGGTCCGGGTGGACTGACTGCTGCAATATATGCAAAAAGAGCAGGGTGTGACGTGTCAATTTTTGAAGGAATGTCGCCCGGAGGTCAGGTTATGACGACACCGGAAATAGAAAATTATCCCGGATTTTTAGGAACAGGCTTTGATCTGGCGATGAAGTTTTATGAGCAGATTTCTTCACTGAATGTAGATTTTCAGTATGAAAACGTAAAGAGTTTAGAAAAGGCTGATGATTTATTTAAGGTTGTATGCGAAAGCGGAAAAGAGTTTACTGCAAAGAGTGTGATTATAGCATCGGGCGCAGGAAGACGCAAGCTTGAGATCAAGGGTGAAAATGAATTTACGGGTAGAGGCGTTTCTTACTGTGCAACTTGTGACGGGAACTTTTTTAAGGGCAAGGTAGCAGTTGTTGTCGGTGGCGGAAATACTGCTGTTGAGGATGCTATATATCTATCAAAATTGTGCAGAAAAGTATATCTTATTCACAGAAGAGACAGTTTCAGGGCATCTAAAGTTTTGACTGACAGGCTTTTTAAGGTTGATAATATAGATGTTATATTAAATTCTATCCCGATTGAGATCTGCGGCGATGATAAGGTTACAAAACTTGTTATAATGGATAATAATACAAAGGTTCAGAGTGAGATCGATACGGATGCAGTATTCGTTGCTGTCGGTACTATTCCGCAGACTGATTTTGTGCCCGATATTGTTGAGAAGAATGACGGCGGATATATAGTTACCGATGATAAGTGCAGAACGAATATAGAAGGACTTTATGCTATCGGTGACGTGAGAAATACACCTTTAAAACAGGTGATTACAGCAGCTGCAGACGGAGCTGTTGCGGCAACTTATGCATCTGAATATGTTGTAGAATAATAAAAATAGAGAGGGAGTAAAAATGAAAAGATTTTTAGCGCTTTGTTTATTTACAATAATGGTAATATCGCTTGTTTCCTGCGGATCCGGGGGAGATATGAGCGCACCTTCGTTGAACGACGTGACGAATAATAAAAAGGATCCTACGTTGACCACGCCCCCCTCTGGCACGGATAAACCTGAACAAACAACAGAGAATAATATTACTCAAGAACCACCTGTTGATAGTAAAAAAGTTATAAAATTTGTTGCGGCAGGCGACGCTTTGATACATTCTGCAATTTACAGAGAGGCAGAAAAAATAGCGTCCGATATGAAGGACTACTCGGGAGATTATTATTTTAAAAATATGTATCAGGGAATAGCGTCACTTATCAAGAGTGCCGATATTGCTTTTGTGAACCATGAAGCGCCTATAGCTAATACCGGTATTTCCGGCTATCCCAATTTTAATGCACCGTCCGAATCGGGAGATGCTCTTGTTGATATAGGTTTTAACGTTGTAAATATAGCAAACAATCATATGTATGACGTTGACCATAAGGCAACGGGATATAGTGATACCATTGATTACTGGAAAAGTAAAGACGTTTTGATGATCGGCGGATATGAAAATCAAGAGGATTATGATACGCCTAGAATTTTGAACGTCGAAGGTGTAAATATAGCGTTTTTGTCATATACGGATTTTGTAAATCCCCCGTGTAAAATGAACAGCAAATCGGTAAACAAAGGCTACATATCACCGATAGCAAAAGATTCCGTTATGATAAAGCATATAGAAAAAGCAAAGGAAAAGGCAGACCTTGTTTTCGTATCGATACATTGGGGTGCTGAAAACGTATTTACAGCCAGTGCAGAACAAAAGAGGGTAGCAAAACTTTTGGCAGATAATGGTGTTGACGTTATAATAGGTCATCACTCCCACACAGTACAGCCGGTTGAGTGGATAAAGGGGAAAAACGGTAACAATACTTTGTGTATCTATTCACTTGGAAATCTTATATCGGGTATGTTGAGTTCAAAAAATATGGTCGGCGGTCTTATGACCTTTGATATTGTTAAAGAAAATGGAGAAATCAGTATAGAGAACCCCATTTATGAACCTATTGTTTGTCATTATGAAATAGATGATTTTTCCAAGAAAGATCCGGAAGGTAACCCTGTCAGAACGAATTTTCAGGTTTATTTGATGAAAGATTATACAGAAGCTTTAACAAAGAAACACGGAACTCAAAAGTATGGATCGTATGGACTAAATACTTTGCAGAATTATGTAAAAAATACTGTTTCGTCAAGTTTTTTACCTGATTATTTAAAGTAGATCAATGTTGTTAAGAGGAGATATTATGAAGAAGATTCTTATATGCATAATGTGCCTTGTGTGCTTTTTTGTGACCTCGTGTGCATATACGGATAATGTACCGTATTTAGAGAAAAACGAACAACAGCCAAATTTGCCAAAAGACCAAGAAAGCTTACCCGGAAATAAAGTTGAATATGAATATAAGAAGATATCTTTTTTGGGAGCCGGTGACAACATTGTATATTTTGGCACTGTAAGAGATGCACAGAGATCGGGTACACTGGGGGGCAGAAAGTACAATTTCAAGCCTATATACAGCGAAGTAAAAGACCTTATAGAGAAAGCTGACGTTTCATATATAAATCAAGAGACGTTGATGTGCGGTGAAGGATATAATTTCAGTTATTATCCTCATTTTAACGGTCCTCAGGATATGGGATACGATTTAGTTGAGCTTGGTTTTGACGTTGTGGGAATTGCCAATAATCATATGTTAGATAAGGGCTCTAATGGATTGAACAAGACGATAGAGTTTTGGGATACTTTAGACGTTACTCTTATTGGCGGATATAAAGACGAGGCTGATTATAACAAAATAAGAGTACATGAGAAAGACGGAATTAAGATAGCATTTCTCGCATATACGGAAATGACAAACGGTATATCACCGTCAAAAGCATATACGACACATATTCCGTATTTAAATGAAGCTAATCTTGAAGAACAGGTAGCTAAGGCAAAGGAAATATCAGATATAGTAATAGTATCTGTTCATTGGGGAGACGAAGGTTCGTTTAAGCCTAACAACTATCAAAAGAATTATGCGAAAAAATTTGCAGACTGCGGTGTTGACGTTGTATTAGGACACCACCCTCACGTAATTCAGCCGGTAGAATGGATAGAGGGCAAAGATGGAAACAAGATGCTTTGTGTATATTCTTTGGGCAATTTTATGGCAGAACAGGCTTACTCGTATAATATGGTTGGCGGTATGATCTCTTTTGATATAGTCAAGGAAAATAAGAAAGAGGCACGTGTTGAAAACGTTATATTTATACCGACTGTGTTTGACTGGGGGGCAGCATTCTACGATAACAGAGTTTATTTGCTTGAAGAGTATACGGCGCAAATGGCAAGTAATCACGGTATAAAGAGTTATGGCAGAACGACCTCGCTAAAACAGCTTAGAGGATATGTGTCAAATACGATTGATGATATGTTTTTGTCAGAAAAATATAAATCAGCAGCAAATTAAAATAAAGAGGGGTAAAAATTATGACTTTTAAAGATGTATCGGTCGTTCTTCCGTCCTATAAACCCGATGAAAAACTTTACGGAGTTGTAACGGGACTTATAAGTTCCGGTTTTGAAGATATAATCGTTATAGATGACGGTGGCGGAGAAGAATATAATAAATATTTTGATGAAATAAGAGTGTTGCCGCAGGTTACCGTTCTTGTACATGAAGTAAACAGGGGCAAGGGCAGGGCGCTTAAGACTGCTATGGAGTACTATATAGAAAACAGAAACGGTGCCGGAATAGTAACTGCCGACGGAGACGGACAGCATCTTCCGACGGATATCAGAGCGTGTGCTGACCGAATGATAGATAATAATACAGTTGTATTGGGCGTAAGAGATTTTTCAAAACCTGATGTTCCCCCGAGAAGTAAGATAGGAAACAGAATAACCTCTTTTATGTTTTTAACTGCGTGTAGTTTAAAAATATCCGATACACAGACGGGACTGAGGGCAATTCCGGCTCAGTATTTACCCGTGTTTGTTAAGACTAACGGTGATAGATACGAATACGAGACGAATATGTTGCTTGATTTCGGAAAAAACAACGTACCTTACGAAGAGGTTGAAATACAGACTGTATACATAGACGAAAATGCGACCTCTCACTTCGATCCTATAAGAGACTCCATACGTATCTATAAGCAGATATTGAAGTATATTCTTTCGTCGATAGGCTCATTTGTGATAGACAACCTTGCGTTCTTTATTTTGATGTTGTTTATGGGAACGTCAAATGGAGCTAAGATAACGTCAACGGTTATTGCAAGAATTTTTTCTTCAATGTTTAACTATACATTTAACAAGAAGATCGTATTTGGGAATAAAGGTTCAAACACAAGCACGTTAATTAAATATTACGCTTTGTGCATTCCGCAGATGCTCATATCGGCAGGTCTTGTTATCCTTATGACTAAGCTTCTTGGAGTTGAGAGTGTAGCTCTAATAACTGTGGTTAAATTGATCGTAGACACGTTCTTGTTTATATGCAGCTATATTATTCAAAAGAAATGGGTATTCAAAAACAGTAAGTAAATATAAAATAAAAAAGTATATCTTGCGCAAGATGCAAGGTATACTTTTTTGTTATCTGTAATTAAATTTCCCTTCGTCCTTCGAGGGCATAGAGGAGAGTCATATCGTCGGTGTATTCAAGGTCGCCGCCGGCAGGAATACCAAAAGCGAGTCTTGTAATTTTAAGTCCCATAGGCTTTAATAATCTTGTAAGATACATAGCCGTAGCTTCGCCTTCAACCGAGGGGTTTGTCGCGATTATAACTTCTTTTAGTTCAGGATCGGTGACTCTTTCTAAAAGTTCTTTTATTTTAAGCTGTTCGGGGCCTATGCCGTCAAGAGGCGAGATCACACCGTGAAGCACGTGATACAGTCCGTTATATTTGTTTGAACCTTTGACACGCTCAATAGCCATCAAAACTTTTGCGTCTTCAACAACGCATATAACCGACTTATCTTTGCTTTCGTTACGGCAAACAGAACATAATCCGCCTTCGCTGAAGTTATAACATGAAGGGCAGTAGTGAATGTTCTTTTTAGCGTTCACCAAGGCTTCAGCAAAGTTTAAAACAGTTTCTTCGTCGGAATCAACGATAGAGAAAGCAAGTCTTTGCGCTGTCTTTCTGCCAATTCCGGGGAGTGATTGAAAGTTTTCGATAAGTATTTCAAGCGGTGGAATAAATTCAGACATTTTTCTTAAAACAATCCGGGCATATTAAGACTGCCTGTGATCTTCTCCATTTCAGACTGATTTGTTTCTTCAACTGTGCGAACAGCTTCGTTGAAAGCTGCAGTTAAAACGTCGGAAAGTGTTTCTGTATCATCGGGATCAACGATGTCTTTGTCGATAATAAGCTCTTGGATTTGTTTCTTGCCGTTTATTTTTAATACAACAGCGCCGCCACCGGCTTTTATCTCATATTCACGGTTATCAAGATCTTCTTGAAGATTTGCCATATCTTCCTGCATTTTTTGAGCCTGACGGAGCATAGCCTGCATATTCTGGGGGCCGCCGCCCATTCCCTGAGGTAATCTTGCTTTCATTTTAAATTCTCCTTAAAAGTATATATATGTTTATTAATTACTGTTTTGAATGATCTCGTCTATTCCCGAGTCGTCGTCAAAATTTATTTTTTCTGCATTTAATTCTATCTGTAGTTTACTTAACGGGTAATTTGTTCCTCCGACGGAGTTGATAAGAGAGAGAAGTGTTTCTTTTACGTTTGTCTGACAGATAACGTCGTAGGTAAAAGCCCCCGGTACTCTTATAATTACGTTTTCTTGATCGGTATAGGCGCATGAATTAGTTAGAAACGAAGATGTGCTTATATCTATTTTTGCGAATTTTTTAATTACTTCGGGCCAATAGTTTAATTGTTTTAATACCTTATTTTGATTTTTATCGGCGTATCTAATTTCTTCTTTTTTCTCTTCGGACTTTTTATCGGGTGTAGTTTTTGTTTCAGCAACAGGTGTGGAAATATTTTGGGTGGTTGCTATAAAACTACCCGAAGAAAGTTTATCTTCAAGGTTTGACACTCTTTCAGCCAAAACTTCAAAAGTAGCCGTAAGTTTGTTGTCACACATTCTGATAAGCGTCATCTCGGCGCAAATTCTTTTTGATGCGTTTGGCCTTTGCATTTCGCTAAATCCGTTTTCAAGCTGATTGATGTGTGATGCGATAACGGCATTGGTGAATTTTGATGCCATTTGCTTTATTTCTTCGAATTCATTTTCGCTGACGTCAAGATAGAGCATAGGATTTTTTGTGTTTTTAACAACAAACATATCCCTGTAATATGAGAGAATATCGTTCCAGAACACTGCAATATCAAGCGATGATGTGTAGAGTGTATTTATTTGATCTAAGATAGATTCGTAGTTTTTATCATGTATAGCATTTATGGTGTTAACAACAGAGCTTCTGCTGTTTATACCCGTTGTATCAATGACTACTTGCGTTGTGATCGTTTCGTGTTCGCCCGAACAAAGTTCAAGCATACTGATAGCATCACGCATACCGCCTTGTGCCAATTTGCCTATCAAAAATGCGGCATCGTAATCAACTTTAAAGCCCTCTTTTTCGGCAATATATATAAGTCTGTCAGCAATAGTTTTTGTAGGTATTCTTCTGAAATCAAATCTTTGGCAACGCGAGAGAATAGTGGCAGGGATCTTCTGTGTTTCGGTAGTTGCCAAAATAAATATAACGTTTTCGGGGGGCTCTTCTAACGTTTTCAAAAGGGCGTTAAACGCGCTTTGTGAGAGCATATGAACTTCGTCGATGATGTAAACTCTGTTTTTTAATTCCGAAGGGGTATATAAAACTTCGTCTCTGATATCTCTTATATGCTCAACACCGTTGTTACTCGCAGCGTCCATTTCGTATACGTCTGTAGCAATTCCGGCATCTACGGAACGGCAGGAGTGACAGTTGTTGCAGGGGTTACCGTTTACGGGGTGTTCGCAGTTAACGGCTTTTGACAAGATCTTCGCGCAAGTAGTTTTACCCGTTCCTCTCGAACCGCAGAAAAGGTACGCGTGAGTAGTCTTGTTGTTTGCAACTTCATATTTAAGAATTGAGGTAATATGGTCCTGACCGCAAACGTCATCAAAATCTGCAGGACGCCATTTTCTGTATAAAGCCTGTTGCATTATTTCACCCCTATATTTTAATAAAAAGCAAGATGTAATGTAAGACCATACACCTTAAGATCGAATATGGACATATACGCGTTAACCGTACATTCCACTCGGAACAGGCGTCCTTGCGGCACATCGAACATACTGCTTAATGCTGCTCGGTTCCCCGCCTGACATGGTTCACAGCCATCAATTGCGCAAGACCCATTCTTCAACGCGAAATAATACGGCGCAGCCGTACATTTCCAACCCTCAAAAAAGGAAACCACCCCTGCTATAGCGGATTGCAGGTACAGGGCACCGCTAACTCCCCGGCCGGTATGGCCTTACATCACATCTTGCTCTTCAAATTATATCATATTTTATATATTTTTGCAATAGATTATCGTATTTAATTTTAACTTATTTAACTAAATTATAAAGCCTTTCTTAAATAATTTATTATTCTTTTTTCTTCTCTTGAAACCTTAACTTGAGTTAAACCCAAAATATCACCCGTTTGCTGTTGCGACATATCCTTGAAGTATCGTAAGATGATAATTTGTCTTTGTTCTTCGGGGAGTTTTTTTAATGCCTCTTTAAGTGCCAATTTTTCCGTTAATTTGTCAATTTCCGAATCGTCGTCACTTAGGATACTGGCAAGAGTCGAGGTCTCGTCGTCGTTAAGCGGTTCTTGAAGGGAACGTACCGGTGTTATAGCTTCAAGAGCGTTCAGAATATCCTCGTTAGAAAGAGAACATAATTCCGATAGTTCGGAAATTGTGGGTTCACGGAAGTTTTGTTTTTCAAACTCTTCTTTTTTTCTTAAAATATCAATACCGTTTTTCTTAATAGACCTACTGACTTTGATTAATCCGTCGTCCCTTAGATGTCTGCGTATTTCACCTATTATAAGTGGGACGGCGTAGGTGGAGAAAACGGTGTTATACGAAAAATCAAAGCTTTTTACGGCTTTTATCATGCCTATCGTCCCAATTTGAACGAGGTCATCGTATTCGCAGTTTCTGTCTTTAAATCTTAAAACGATTTTTTTAACAAGTCCCATATTTTTACTTATAATGGTTTCAAGAGCAATTCTGTCTCCTTCTTGCGCTTTGGTTATAAGTATAGCATTATCTGTTTTCTGCATTTTTGTTGAGGTGTTTTATCATGGTAACGGTGGTGCCTTTTCCTAACTTTGATGATACTTTAAGTTTATCCGTAAAAGAACTCATGATAGCGAACCCCATTCCTCCTCTTTCACCCGACGTATCGGTTGTATAAAGCGGTTCTTTAGCTTTGTCTATGTTTTCTATTCCGCAGCCTTTGTCTTTTATTTTTATTTCGAGTGTTCTGTCGGAAAAGTATTTGCCGCTTATGTAGATTGTTCCGCCTTTTTCTTTGTAGGCGTGAACAATACAGTTGGTGACAGCTTCGGATACGGCCGTCCTTATATCTGCTATTTCGTTGAGAGTAGGATCGTACATACTTATAAAGTCCGAAAAGACTCGTCTTGCAAATCCCTCGTTAACAGAGGAGGAGGGAATTTGCATTTTAAATTCGTTTATTAAATCTTTACTATTTTTCATATAAATTTAACTCCTTTTTCAATGGGAATAAGCTTGTCCGTACCTGCCATAAGCAATATTTCCTCAATTCTTGGATTAGGGTTTGCTACTTTTAGAATACCGCCCAACATATTAACTTTGGTATATCTTCCGAGAATAAGTCCGAGTCCCGAACTGTCCATAAAATCAACATTAGACAGATCCATAATTACTGTCGGCGGTTGATACTTATAAAGTGATCTATCAATATCCTCTCTGATGAATTTTGCTGAATGGTGGTCGATATCACCGGTTAATTTGACGTATAATACGTCATTGGAATAGACTATTTCAGTGTTCATTATGATCCTCCTTTTTGAAACAAAAAAATGCTGTATCCATCAAAAATAGGATACAGCATTTTGTTTGCGAATCGTGTCACAATATAAATTATAATTAAATTTTGATCAATTCATAGAAGAAAGTTTCTGAAGGGCATTTTCGATACCGAGCAAAACTTCTTTGTATTTTGCAAGTTTCTCTTTTTCGCCGTCAATAACAGCCTGAGGAGCTTTGCTGACAAATCCTTCGTTTGAAAGTTTCTTTTCGATTCTTTCAATTTCAGAAAGCTGTTTTGCTTTTTCTTTTTCGAGACGCTCTTTTTCTTTTGCGAAATCAATAAGATCACCCATAGGAATGAAGATCTTTGCAGAATCTGTGATGATCTGTACTGCGTTTTCGTCCTCGTATGTTTCAACATAGCTGATCTGTGAAGCAGATGCAAGTTTTATAAAGAAAGCTTCTGTTTTTTCGTTGTATGTGTCTGCATAGGTAGATGAAATAAACAATGCAGCCTTCTTTGATGGAGGAACGTTCATTTCGTTTCTGCGGTTTCTTATAGCGCGAATAGCGGCAATAAGACGGTCCATAATAACTTCTTCTTTTTCGAAATTAAGCTCTTCTTTGTATGAAGGATAATCGCTTACCATTATGCTTTCGCCAACGTGGGGAAGTGTCTGCCAGATTTCTTCAGTTATGAAAGGCATAAAGGGATGGAGAAGTTTTAAGGTGTTGGACAATACGTAGGTAATTACGTTTTGAGCAACAATGTTGGTTTTTGTGCCCCTATCAGCAAATCTGGGCTTAAGAAGCTCAATATACCAGTCACAGAAGATATCCCAAATAAAGTCGTAAAGTTTAGCTAAAGCAATACCGAGTTCAAAGTTGTCAAGGTTTGCGCAAACTTCTTTAACAGTTTTATTGTAGAGTGAAAGGATCCATTTATCTTCTATTTCAAGGTCAGCTTCTGCAGGGAGCTCAACGTTTTCGATATCAAGATTCATAAGAACGAATCTTGACGCGTTCCATATCTTGTTGTTGAAGTTTCTTGCAGCTTCGATCTTTTCATCGGAGAAACGCATATCGTTACCGGGCGAGTTTCCTGTTGCCAAAGCATATCTCAAAGCGTCAGCGCCGTATTTTTCAATAACTTCAAGCGGGTCAATACCGTTACCCAACGATTTTGACATCTTTCTGCCCTGAGCATCCCTAACAAGACCGTGAATAAATACGGTAGAGAAGGGTTTTTCATTCATGTGCTCAAGTCCTGAGAATATCATTCTTGATACCCAGAAAGTGATTATATCGTAACCTGTTACAAGTACGTTTGTGGGATAGTATCTCTTGAGGTCTTCGGTGTTTCCGGGCCAACCCATAACAGAGAAGGGCCAGAGTGCTGATGAGAACCAAGTATCGAGAACGTCTTCGTCCTGATGTACGGGAGCGCCGCACTTGGGACAAACGGTAATATCTTCTTTTGATACTGTCATTTCGCCGCAAGCATCGCAGTAGAATGCAGGAATTCTGTGTCCCCACCAAAGCTGACGGCTTATACACCAGTCAAGGATGTTGTTCATCCAGTTATAGTAGTTTTTAGAAAATCTTTCGGGAATAAATTTAATCGAACCGTTGTCAACAGCTTCAATTGCAGGTTCTGCAAGAGGTTTCATTTTTACGAACCACTGATCTGATGTAAGGGGTTCAACTGTTGTACCGCAACGGTAACATACACCAACGTTGTGGTCGTGAGGTACAGTCTTAACGAGGAAGCCTTCTTTTTCAAGGTCGGCAACTAATGCTTTTCTGCATTCGTATCTGTCCATACCTTCATATTTACCTGCATTGGCGTTCATGGTAGCATCGTCGTTCATAACCTTAATTTGTTCAAGGTTGTGTCTCTGACCTACAAGGAAGTCGTTGGGGTCGTGTGCAGGGGTTATTTTAACGCAACCTGTACCGAAACCTATCTCAACGTAGTCATCGGCGATAACGGGAATCTCTCTGCCAACAATGGGGAGAATTAACGTTTTACCGATAAGGTGCTTTGTGTTTTCATCGTTAGGGTTAACGGCAACGGCTGTATCACCAAACATAGTTTCGGGACGTGTCGTTGCAATTTCGACGTAACCGTCTTCACCTTTAATGGGGTACTTAATGTGCCAGAAGTTTCCGGGCTGATCTTTGTATTCAACTTCAGCATCCGAAAGGGCAGTCAAGCAGTGAGGACACCAGTTGATTATTCTGTGACCTCTGTAAATTAAGCCTTTGTCGTAAAGGTTAACAAAAACTTCTCTTACAGCCTTTGAACATCCTTCGTCCATAGTGAAACGTTCACGGCTCCAGTCGCATGATGCACCGAGTTTCTTTAACTGGCTGATAATTCTGTTTCCGTATTGGTTTTTCCAATCCCAAACGCGTTTTAAAAACTCTTCGCGGCCGAGATCGTATCTTGTAAGACCTTCGTTTACTCTGAGGTTTTCTTCAACTTTTATCTGAGTAGCAATACCAGCATGGTCGGTGCCGGGAACCCAAAGGGTAGAAAATCCCTGCATTCTTTTGTAACGAACGAGGATGTCTTGAAGAGTTTCATCAAGAGCATGTCCCATGTGAAGTTGTCCTGTAACGTTCGGAGGGGGAATAACTATTGAGAAGGGTTTCTTTGACTTATCTTCGTCGGGTTTGAAAAATCCCGATTCATCCCAGAATTTGTAAAGTCGGTTTTCGATTTCTGAGGGATCGTATGTTTTAGCAATTTCTTTTTTCATGAATTACCTCCATCATATATGTGAATGTTATTAATAAACGAAATAAAAAAATCCCGTGCAAAAAAACACAGGACGTAAAAAGGATACGCGGTACCACCTGAATTTGTATCAAAATAGAAAATTATAGATACACACTCCCAATGCATATAACGTTGCATAAACCCGTCGGCTGCTACTAATTTTTTTAAAAACTTTCGTTCCGAACTCGGCGGTGACACAAGATAGAGTCAAATACGTTCTTTCAGCAAGGATAAACGCTCTCTGTGAAGTGACAAAAATCTCTTAATCCGCTTCATAGTTTTGTATATTCAAAATACCACTTGATTATAACACCCAAAGCTTATTTTGTCAATCTTTTTTCATTATATATAATGAAATGAAAAATAATTTTTGAAAAAATATGTGCAACGCAATAACGGAAAGTGGGTAAAAAAACGAGAAAAAACGAGAAAACGGGAGCAAGTAAATATCTAAATTAAAAAACTTCAAAAAAATTATTGAAAAAGTATTGACAAGGTATATTTGCTATGCTATAATGGCATGGTCGTAAATGACAGAATAGGCAAAAAAATAAAAATTTATAATACATTTGGAGGAAAACTCAATGTCCACTTTTATGGCAAAGAAAGAAACAGTTGAGCGCAAATGGTATATCATTGACGCGGCTGGTAAGCCCTTGGGCAAGACAGCAGTTACTGCTGCTACAATTTTAAGAGGCAAACACAGACCCGAATTCACACCTCACGTTGATTGCGGCGAGTTTGTTATCATTATCAATGCAGACAAAGCAATTCTCACAGGTAAGAAACTTGATCAGAAGTTCTACCGTCATCACTCCGGATATGTTGGCGGATTGAAAGAAGTAAGCTACCGTCACTTGATGTCAACAAAGCCTGAAATGGCAATGACACTTGCAGTTAAAGGAATGCTTCCTCACAACTCAATCGGCGACAAAGCTATCACACGTCTTAAGGTATATGCAGGTGACAAGCACAATCACGAAGCTCAGCAGCCTGTAGCATACGAAGGCTAATTTTAGGAAAGGAAGTAAATGACGATGTATACAAGTGCAAAACCTTATTTCTACGGCACAGGTAGAAGAAAGAGTTCTGTTGCTAGAGTAAGAATAGTACCCGGCACAGGCGTTATAACAATAAACGGTCGTTCAATCGACGAATATTTTGGTCTTGAAACACTCAAGCTTATCGTTAACCAGCCTTTTGGCGTAACAGATACAGTAGGCAAGTTCGACATTATCTGTAACGTACGCGGCGGTGGTTTCTCAGGACAGGCAGGCGCAATCCGTCACGGCCTTTCCAGAGCGCTTCTTCAGGCTGACGAAGCAAACAAGGCAGCTCTCAAGAAGGCAGGATTCCTCACACGTGACTCACGTATGAAGGAAAGAAAGAAATACGGTCTCAAAGCTGCTCGTCGTGCAAGCCAGTTCTCAAAGAGATAATTTGTGCCTTATGGCAATTATCAAAAACCTCGAAAACATTTGTTTTCGAGGTTTTTTTTGCTGTGTTGAGAATTTTAAGAAAAAATATCCAATAAAAAAGAAAAATCACTGGTAGTCATGTAAGCCAAACTGAAATTTCAGAAGACGAGAACCCGGATACTCCGGACATGTACACCGCTGGTGATTTTTCCGATATGATTATATAGGTTGAAAAGCAAAATGTCAACAATAATCACGAAATTACTACAATATACTTGAAAATTAGTATGCAAACCCCAACATTTGTTGAAAAAATTATATTGTAAGAATAGTTAAGTTTATGCAAAACTGTCATATTTACTATGAAGAACTCAATAAGGAAAACTCCAAGAAAGTTATTTATGGATAGAGATGTTCATAGAATTGCAGTTTGCTCCCACAAAGATAGGGATACGCCTTATTATATGGGCATTATGCTTTAGAGAGACAAACACGGAGGCTTTACCTTAATAATGTTGCAATAGAAAAAAGGCATCCAATATTTCACAAGTTGACCTGCTTACGACAGGGACCGATGAGAAAATGGAACACCTCTTTACTACAATTATATTAATAAATGCCTTAGTTGTCAAGCGCAAAAATAACAACACTTCTTTTTTGGAAGACGTAAAGTCTCAGTTTGCTCAAAGAAGAAAAAAAGACACGGATCATAAAGCTTCCGCGTCTGAGTTAACAGAGGCCAGAGAGCTCCTTAGCCGTGTCACCTATAGTATATCAAAAATTGTTCAATTTGTCAATAACAGTGATATATTACGATACATCATAGACGAAATGCTTAACTATACTCAAAGGGAAGCGAAGTTGAGAGCAATCGTTGATACCTTCAAAAAACAGTATTAAAAAATGAAGAATTTGTTTTATATCATTCGGTTTACAGAAAACAAAAAAGAGGCATCGCCTTCGCTTGACTCACTTTTAAGAGCCTTAAATCGGATGCCCAATGCCTCTAAATATAGTATATACCAAGATATCAATTTTGTCAATACAGACAATGGTGAGGTGTAACTGTTTTATTAGCAAAAAAGCCACACAGCTACTGAACGGTATCGGGGTACAATTCCCCGGACGGATCAGCATTGCCAATGGCTTCGTACATAATATAACAGATGTTGGCTCGGAAGTCAAGACTAAATTTTCCGTCGTTACAGAGACACAGCAATTTAAACGGTGCTTTGAAAAGGGAACAAAAGAATAGGTCTTGGATACACAGAATAAGAGTAATAAAAAAGAGCAAGGTCTTTCTTCCAGTGGGGATGTTAGTCCGCAACAGGAGTATAATAAGACTCTTGCTCATGAAAAAATAAGATCAAGGTCGCAAAGACAACCGCCCCATCAAAGATGGGTTCGTCAGCCTCTCGCTTGGTCGAGTACAATATAACATAATTTATTCAATTTGTCAATAGTAGTGATGCGTTACTCGTATATCCCAGACGAAATGCTTAACTATACTCAAAGGGAAGCGAAGTTGAGAGCAATCGTTGATACCTTCAAAAAACAGTATTAAAAAATGAAGAATTTGTTTTATATCTTTCGTCTTACAGAAAATAAAAAATCAAGGCATCCCCGATACAGAGAGGACAAGCTCTCCTAAAAAACTCGGGCAACGACTTGACTGTTGAAGATAGTGTACACCAAGATATCAATTTTGTCAATACAGACAATGGTGAGGTGTAACTGTTTAATAGCAAAAAAGCCAAACAGCTATTGAACACTAACGGGGTACAATTTCCCGGACTGTTCAATACTGCTGGTGGCTTCGTACATAATATAACAGATGTTGGTTCGAAAGTCAATACTAAAAAGAAGATGTTGGCTTAAAGCCCCCGCATTACGTTCGTGAGAACGGTTACGTGACATCTTCTATAATAAGTGTATCAGATTTTCTTTCGTTTGTCAACAACACCAAAAAAGAGCCGGTTGCATTGTTGCTCAGATTCACAGAAAACTCTGTTATCCGTACCGACTCAAATGAGAATCAGGTGGGAGCTTATCCCCAAGGTTCACTGTCTAATGACAGCTTCCTTACTAATTCTAATGAACTGACTGCGCTAAATGCACCCAGATCTACGGAAAAACCGCTTTCTGTTACCAGTTCGAATATTAGTATATCATAACTGATAGATTATGTCAACGAATATTTCCCGGACCCTCTTCCGTTGGATAAGGCTTTTATTATGCTATTTTGCTTGTTTTTTTGTTTACTTTTTCATAGATTTATGATATATTTATACATATTGATACAAAATACGGCGGTGAAAAGGGTTGACTACAAGAGAGAGAATAAAAAAAGCATTTCTTATGACTATTCCGGTTATGACGGGATATTTATGTTTGGGAATAGGCTTTGGACTTGTGCTTGAAAGTAAGGGGTACGGATTTATTTGGGCATTGGTTATGAGCTTGTTTATATATGCGGGTTCGATGCAGTACGTAGCTATTGACTTAATGGCGGGCGGTGCATCTTTAATTGCTACTGCTATAACAACTTTAATGGTAAATGCAAGGCATTTGTTTTACGGCATATCAATGATAGACAAGTATAAAGATGCGGGAAAGAGTAAGCCGTATATGATTTTTGCTCTGACCGACGAAACGTATTCTTTGGTATGCTCGGATAATTCAGGTGACAAAAAATTATACTTTTTAATATCTCTTTTTAACCATATTTATTGGGTAAGCGGTAGTGTTATAGGTGGAGTTTTGGGTGGACTTATAAACTTCAACACCGAGGGGATAGATTTTGCTCTAACGGCACTTTTCGTTACCGTATTGGTCGAACAGTGGTTAACTTCAAAAAATCATGTTCCTGCAGTAGTTGGTATTGTATTAACTCTCGTATGTCTACTTATATTCGGTTCGCAATATTTCCTGATTCCGTCAATGATTGCAATTACATTATTACTGACACTCCTTAAAGGTCGAATAAATAAGGAGGGAAATGATAATGAATAATACTCATTCAATTCTTATGGTGGTTGTAATTTCATTAGTTACAATCCTCTTAAGATTTCTGCCGTTTCTAATTTTTGGCAAAAGAAAAACTCCCGAATATATTTCATATCTCGGGAGAGTGCTTCCTTATTCAATAATGGGTATGCTGGTCGTTTACTGTTTGAGAAACGTGAGCATATTAACTGTACCGTACGGTATTCCTGAGCTTATTGCCTGTGTTATTGTTGTTTTTACACATATCTGGAAACGCAACACACTTTTAAGCATATTGAGCGGAACTTTAGTTTATATGTTTATGGTGCAATTCTTGTTTTAGTTTATTTTATAAAAAGCTCAAGTATAAACACAATAGCGCAACATGAAACCGCAGTTTTAAAGAGGTCAAAACCACGCCATGCAACAAACACGCCAAGTATTAATGCGGCAATTCCCGAATATATGCTATCGGTAGCATTTATAATAGCAGGGAAAGTCATTACAGCAAGTGTTACGTAAGGTACGTAATATAGAAACGATTTTAAATAGATGTTTTTTATCTGTTTTCTGATAAGTGTAAGAGGGAGAACGCGGATAAGGTATGTAACTATCGCCATGACTGCGATATAAATGTAGATGTTTCCGTTCATATTACGCCTCCTCTTCTGACTGTTCTTCTTTTGCAGGGAACAAGATCGCTGCTATGAGCGAAATAACAAACGTAAGAATGATTGTTCTTGTGCCTTCCGACAACGTTGAAATTGCGGGTAAAATTGAGGCTAAATAGCTGAGAACAAAGCAAACGATTATAAGTCCCGATACAACTTTGTTTTTTCTTGCGGGCGGTATTATTATAGCTAGAAACATACCGTAAAGGGCAACGCCAAATGCGCTTACAAAACGTGATGGAAGTATTGTTCCGGCAATAATGCCGAGAGCCGTTCCCGATGACCAACCGGTTGTGGCGATAAACATAGCGCCATACGCATAGTTGGGGTTAATATAGTCGGGTTGAGCTATACTTATTCCGAATATTTCATCTGTAAGACAGAATGCAACGCCCATTCTGTGCCATATTGATAACGTTGGTTCAAGTCTCTGACTGACAGCGCAGCTCATAAGCATATAACGTGCGTTTGCGACCAATGTTCCTATTGCCATAGCAACGTATGTGCCGCCTTCGCCTATGATCGAAAATCCTAAGTTTTCGCCTGCCGACGCATTACATAATATACTTGTAAGCCAACCTTGAAAAGCGTTAAGTCCAGCTCTTTTGGCAGCTATACCAAGCGAAAAAGAGACGGCGAGGTAGCCTAATGCAATCGGAATACCGTGTTTTAAACCAAGAAGAAATATTGATCTGTTTGAGCGTTGTAAAAGCGAATAATCGTTTTTGTGAATTTGTTGTGCGTTCATTATTTGCTCCATCAAATAAGTAATAGATATGTTGACACCAAATGTTGTTCCATTATATCACAGATAAATTGAAAAATAAAGGTTTTATTTCAAAAAATAGATCAAATAATGTTTTTTCTTATTTACAAATAAATGAAAATAAGATATAATATTGATAATGTAAATATAAAATCAAGGAGTACATAAATGAAAAAATTTTTAAGTACTTATAACAAAATTCCGCTTATACTTAAAATCGGAATTGGCATTGTTTTAGGTGTAATATTAGGTTTATGGGTAAAACAAGCATCTTTCGTATCGATCTTCGGTGAAATATTTGTTGGAGCTTTAAAGGCTATCGCCCCCTTGCTTGTTTTTGTTTTGGTCATATCTTCGGTAGCAAGTGCAGGAAAGGGAATTGGCGGTCGTTTTAAGACGGTAATTTTCTTCTATATATTAAGTACTTTTCTTGCGGCAGTAGTTGCAGTTATCGGAAGTTACATATTTAAGGTTACCATACCTTTAGCGGATGCGGTTGATAAGACTGCTCCTGCAGGTTTGGGAGAAGTATTCAAGACACTTTTGGGTAATATGGTCGCAAACCCGTTAGGTGCTATCATAAACGGTAATTATCTCGGTGTTTTGACTTGGTCTGTTGTAATAGGAATAGCATTAAGACAAGCCGGAGAGGGAACGAAGAAAGTATTGGCAGATATTTCGTCTGCAATTTCAAAGGTTGTTGCTTGGGTAATTCAATTAGCGCCTTTTGGAATTATGGGGCTTGTATATTCATCGGTTGATGAATACGGTGTTGAAATATTTACGGATTACGGAAAAGTATTGTTGTTGCTCGTTGGCTGTATGCTTGTTGTAGCTTTTGTTGTGGACCCGTTGATAGTAGCATTTACATTAAAGAAAAATCCGTATCCGCTTGTTTTTAAGTGTTTCAAGGAATCTGGTATAACTGCATTCTTCACAAGAAGCTCTGCGGCAAACATTCCCGTAAATATGAAACTTTGCGAAAAGTTGGGACTTGATAAAGAATATTATTCGGTTGCGATTCCTTTGGGAGCAACGATTAATATGGACGGCGCCGCTGTTACAATAACTGTTATGGCCCTTTCTGCTGCCTTTTCGCAGGGAATAAGCGTTAATATCATTATTGCTATATTGTTAAGCTTTATGGCAACTCTCGGAGCTTGCGGAGCATCCGGTGTGGCAGGCGGTTCATTGTTGCTCATTCCTATGGCGTGTTCTTTACTTGGCATAGGACAAGACATAGCGATGCAGGTAGTGGCAGTCGGCTTTATTATCGGTGTTGTTCAAGACTCGCTCGAGACAGCGATCAATTCATCAGGTGACGTAATATTCTGTGCAACCGCTGAATATTATGACAGAATGAAAAAAGGCGAAAAAATAGAATATTAATTATACAAATTATAAAAATAATTTAAGGAGACTTTTAGTATGAAATTTTATGTATGTAGTGTTTGCGGTAATGTTATCACAAAAGTAAATGATTCAAATGTTCCGGTTTCTTGCTGCGGAAAGATGATGAACGAGCTTGTTGCAGGAAGTGTTGAAGCTTCAACAGAAAAGCATATTCCTGTATATACTACCGATAACAACAAGGTTTTTGTTATGGTTGGCGACGTTGAACATCCTATGCAGAAAGAACATTATATTCAATGGATCGCAATTGAAACAGACTCAGGTTGCCAAATTAAATATTTGTCTCCTGATGAAAAACCTGCTGCAAGTTTCTGTATGAGCAGCCAGGACAAGCTTATTGCAGTGTATGCATATTGTAATTTGCACGGTCTTTGGAAAAAAGAACACGCGGAACCCGTTGTGTGTGATCTGAAGCCTTTGGATACCGTTTCTAACGAAAATTACCTTGTGTGCCGTTGTAATAACGTTAAATATTTTGATATTCTTAACTCGGCGCGTGAACATAAGGATATGAATGGTCTGTTATCCATTTTTGATGAAGTAAAGAATACTACTCATTGTTCAAGCGGTTGCGGCGGTTGCTACAACAAGGTTCTTGCTATCATATCGGAAATGTTAAGCGGTAATTTGAGATAAGACTTGTTTAATTTAACTACAAAACAACAAAAAACTCCCTATCAAATGTTTGGTAGGGAGTTTTGTTATAAAAATTAAAAAAATGCATAACAAAAGATGAAATTAATGGAAAAAAGTACTTGATAAAGAGTTAACTTTAGTGTATAATTGGCATATAAATGTTAATTTTTTAAATAATAATAATCATATATCAATATTTTATAAAGGAGTAAGATATGTATATCAAGTACACTTATGACCAATTAAACAAATTTTGCTGTGACGCTTTCGTAAAATTCGGTTTTACAAAGAAAGAGGCAGAGCAGATCACAGACGTTTTGCTTTTGTCGGATATTTACGGCATCGAATCACACGGTATGCAAAGACTTGTTCGTTACCACAAGGGTATAGAAAAAGGTTTGATCCACGTAGATGCTAAACCTGAAGTTATTTTTGAAACTCCCGTATCTGCTGTAATAGACGGCCATGACGGTATGGGTCAGTTGATTTCAATTGAGGCTATGAATCTTGCAATTGAAAAGGCTAAAAAAAGCGGTATGGCTGTTGTAAGTGTTAAGAACTCCAACCACTTCGGTATAGCAGGTTATTATTCAAAAATGGCATGTGACCAGGGTATGATCGGTTTTGCTATGACAAACTCCGAAGCTATCATGGTACCGATTTATGCACGTAAGGCTATGCTCGGTTCTAACCCTATTGCTATTTCAGTTCCTGCAGAACCTTATCCTTTCTTCTTTGACTCTTCAACGACAGTTGTAACAAGAGGTAAACTTGAAATCTACAATAAGCTTTCAAAGCCTTTACCTGACGGCTGGGCGTTAGACGAAAACGGACAACCTTGCAGCGATGCAGATAGAGTTCTCAAGAATATTGTTGGTAAAAACGGCGGCGGTATTGTACCGTTGGGCGGAGCAACAGAGCAGTTGGGCGGCCATAAGGGTTACGGTTACGGTATGCTTTGTGAAATTTTCTGTTCTATTTTCTCGGGCGGTTTAACATCCAACCATACACATACAAACGGAAAAGGCGGAACTTGCCACGGCTTTATGGTTATTGATCCTAAAGTATTCGGAAGCGCTGAAGAGTTGAAAGAACATTTCTCAACATTCTTGCAGGAACTTCGTGATGCTCCTAAGGCTGAAGGTCAGGAACGTATTTATACTCACGGTGAGAAAGAAATATTGGCGTCTGAAGACCGTATGAAGAA
>JBGVPD010000068.1:0-7792 GCA_045126815.1 Eubacteriales bacterium | reverse complement strand
AAAAATCCCCCGAGGTTTTCCCTCGGGGGATATAAGTGTTAACTTAAACTATTAAACACCCTTCTTGTATCTTTCAATCTTTTCAACATCGCTGAAGTTGTGTGTAGCCACATAACCGGGTATGGGCATAATCTTTTCATGGATGCAGTCAATGATTGTATCGGGATAGGGGAAGAATGCTGTTTCAAGTTCGTGAGCAGGTGTGATCCAGTTGCGTGAACCGAGCGCAATTGCAGGTGCATCGAGGTAATCGAATGCAAGTTCAGATATGTTAGCTGCCATATCCTTCATGATTGAACCACGTTCAACTGCGTCACCAACGATAACGATCTTACCTGTCTTCTTAACAGATTCGATAACCTTTGTATAGTCAAAGGGAACGATCGAACGTGTATCGATAACTTCTGCAGAAATACCGTATTTTTCTTCAAGTGTCTTTGCTGCTTCGAGAGCACGGTAAAGAACAGCGCCGATTGTAAGAATTGTGATATCCTTACCTTCCTTCTTAACATCGGGATCGCCCATCTTGATTTCGTATGTGCCTTCGGGAACGCCGCCTGCAAGGAATTCTTCGCCCTTGTCGTAAATTCTCTGTGATTCAAAGAATACAACGGGGTCTGTTCCTTCGAGAGCTGCGGTCATGAGACCCTTAGCGTCTGCAGGTGTTGAGGGGAATACAACCTTAAGTCCCGGAATGTGAGCAGCAAGTGCTGTCCAGTCCTGAGAGTGCTGTGCACCGTATTTTGAACCAACAGATACACGAAGTACGATAGGCATCTTAAGAATACCTGCTGACATTGACTGCCATTTAGCCATCTGGTTGAAGATTTCGTCTCCTGCACAACCCATAAAGTCAGCGTACATAAGTTCAACTATTGCACGTCCACCGCACATAGCGTAGCCTACTGCTGAACCAACAATTGCTGATTCGGAAATAGGTGAGTTGAAGAATCTGTGATAAGGAATAGCTTCGGTCATCTTTTTGTATACACCGAATGCGCCACCCCAGTCACGGTTATCTTCGCCGTATGCGATAAGTGTGGGATCATCATAGAACTTGTCAATGATAGGCTCAGCAAGACCGTCTCTGATGTTGTACATCTTCATCTTTGATACGGGTTTGCCGTTTGCATCTTTTGCTGTACGAATCTTACCCTTGATTTCCTTAACACGAGGACATTCTTCCTTGGGTACGAGCATTTCTGCTTCTCTTGTGGGATCCATGCTCTTAACCTTTTCGTTAGAGAACATAATTGAAGAGATAGCTTCGGGATCCTTTGTAAGATCCATACGAGGTGATACTTCATCGTTGATAGCAAGCTTCATAATTGCTGTCATACGGTTGATGATGTCTTCATCAATTGCTGCAAATTCAGCTTCAGATGCAACCTTGCCCTTGATCATCTTAGCTTTGTAAGCTGCGATAGGATCTGCTGCAATCCATGCATCGATTTCTTCCTGTGTTCTGTATGTTGAAGAGTCGGAAGGTGAGTGACCTGATACACGGTATGTTACAACGTCGAGAAGTGCGGGACCCTTACCTGCAAGAAGAAGTTCTTTCTTTCTTGAAACTGCGTCAATAACTGCGAAAGGATCGTAACCGTTAACTCTTTCTGCGTGCATCATATCAGGGTTGAAGCCTGCGCCGAGACGTGCGGCCATATCGTAACCCATTGTTTCGCCTCTTGTCTGACCACCCATACCGTAGCTGTTGTTAAATACGTTAAAGAGAATGGGAAGTCCGCCGTTAGGATACTTGCCGTCCATACCCCAGAGCTTTGTAATCTGGTCCATAGATGCAAAGTTGAATGCTTCAAGAACAGGTCCGCGTCCGAGCGCACCGTCACCTGAGTTTGCAATAACGATACCGGGCTTGTGGTTAGCTCTCTTATAGAGTGCAGCACCGAGTGCGATAGGTCCGGAACCACCAACGATAGCGTTGTTAGGCATAAGACCGAAAGGAATGAAGAATGCGTGCATAGAACCGCCGAGACCCTTGTTAAAGCCTGTTGTTCTTGCAAATACTTCAGCCAATGCACCGTAAAGAATAAAGTTCTTTGCCAATTCCTTTACGTTTGAAGCGGGAAGATGTTTTTCAACGATCGAAAGAAGGTTTCCGCCAAGGAATTCCTTCATTATGTCATAAACTTCTTTTTCATCAAGCTTGTGAATAGAAGACAAGCTCTTTGCGATGATTTCGCCGTGGCTTCTGTGTGAACCGAATGAGAAGTCGTTCATATCGAGAGCGTAAGCTTCACCAACTGCTGAAGCTTCCTGACCGATAGAAAGGTGAGCAGGTCCGGGGTTGTTGTATTCAACGCCGTTGTAAGCTGACTTTGTCTTAACTTCGTTAAGCATTGTCTCAAACTCACGAATAACTCTCATATCGTGGTAGATACGCATCATGTCATCTTTTGTGTAAATCTTCTTTTCTTCTGCAAGTGTTTTCTTGTACTGGCAGACCGGAATATCTTTAAATGTGATAAAACCGGGTTCAAAAACCTTTTTAGGGTCTACAAATTGACTCTTAGGCATAGTAGTGTTCTCCTTTATAGATTTATTTTAATTTTATTTTTAACAATCTTTTGCATTCGATATGTATACTCTGGGGAAAGATATACGATTAACAGCTTTCCCCAAAATAAATTACATCTGGAATAAGCCTTCTCTGATAACTTCACATACGGTAGGATGCGGGAATACCATCTTGTGAACGTCTTCAACACGCATTTCGTTTTCAACCATCATAGCCGCACCGTAAATAATTTCAGATGCGTATGTGCCTATCATGTGAACGCCGAGAATTGTGCGATGGTTCTTATCAATGATGATCTTAACGATACCGTCGCCGCCCTCGTTCTCTGCAATATATCTGCCTGAGTAACGAAGTGTAAAGCTTTCTGTCTTTGCATCAAGACCTTTTGCCTTGATAGTTTCGGATGTTTCACCTACACTTGCAACTTCGGGGTTAGTGTAGATAACCGCAGGAATTGCGTTGTAGTTAACCTTATCCTTCTTACCGAGAATATTGTTTATACAAACTTCGCCTTCACGGTATGCTGTATGAGCAAGCATAGACTTGCCGTTAATATCACCTGCAGCCCAAACGCCGGGGATATTTGTCTTTCCGTCTTCGCCTGTAACGATTGCTCCTCTTTCTGTGAGAACTCCGATATTTTCAAGTCCGAGTCCTGCAGTTGAAGGTCTTCTTCCGATAGAAACGAGAACGCAGTCAGCCTTAACTGTCTTAGCCTCGCCGCCGATTTCATAGTTTACACAGTCAGTTCCAACTGAAGTAACCTTTGCGGAAAGAAGGAATTCAACGCCCTTCTTCTTGTAATTCTTAAGAAGAATTGCTGAGATTTCGCTATCTGTAGGACCTGCTATATGATCAAGCATTTCAATTACTTTAACGTTTGAACCAATAGAGTTGAAGTAACTTGCCATTTCAAGACCGATTACACCGCCGCCGATTACAACCAATTCCTTCGGAACTGTTGTCATATCGAGAATTTCACGGTTTGTCTTTGCAAAGCCCGAAGCAACAGCTTCTCTGAGTCCGGGAATGGGGGGAACAGCCGCTTCTGAACCTGCGCAGATAAGAAGCTGCTTACCTACGTATTCTTTGTCGCCTGCCTTAACAACAAATCCCTCTGCTGTCTTTTCTTTGATTTCGGCAACTTCTTTTACAACCTCAACGCCCGCTCTCTTCATAGTACCTTCGATACCTGAAACGAGAGTCTTTACAACTTTGCCCTTTCTTTCAACAACTTTTGCATGGTCAATCTGAGCTCCGTCAAATTTTACACCGTATGCTTCGCTGTGTTTTGCATAGTCGTAAATCTTTGCTGAGTAGAGGAGTGTTTTTGTAGGGATACAACCCTCGTTAAGACATACACCGCCCATAGCGCGTTTTTCAATTACGAGAGTCTTGAGTCCGCCGTGCGCGGCCTTTTCGGCTGCGTTATATCCACCGGGACCGCCGCCGATTACAATAAGATCGTACATCGTATATACTTCCTTTCTTAAAGCGTATATTCAAAGTTTGCTAAATATCTTTATAAGATTACTTAGCCATCAAGAGATTAAAGTTTTCAAGGTTTGTGCAGAGTTCCTTAAGGAATCTTGCAGCAGGTGCACCGTCAAGCGCTCTGTGGTCGAATGTAAGTGAAAGTCCCATAGCATCGTAGAATACGGGCTGACCGTTAACTTCTTTTACCTTCTTAGTAATGTTACATACGCCGAGGATGCAAGTCTGGGGAGGATTGATAACGGGTGTAAAGCTTTCAATTCCCATAGCTCCGAGGTTAGTTACTGTAAATGTTCCGCCTGAAAGGAGGTCGGGGCTGATAGAACCGCCCTGAGCTGCCTTGATTACAACCTTAGCATTTGCAGAAAGTTCGTTAAGAGACATCTTGTCTGCGTTAAATACTGTAGGAACGAGAAGTCCTCTTTCTGTATCAACGGCAATTCCGAGGTTAACGTTGTTGAAATATCTCATCTTGTCGCCGAGGAAGTGAGCGTTGCAATCCTTGTGGTTCTTCAATGTCTTTGCAACTGCAAAGAGAACCATATCGTTGAACGTAATGTTGTTGAGTCCCATACCTTCTGCATTCTTCTTGAGAAGAGCACGGTACTGCATGATCTGTGTTGCATCGAAAGATGCGTTGAGTGTAAGCTGTGCCATTGTAGAAAGTGATTCGTGCATTGACTTTGCAATAACCTTTCTAACGTTGGAAAGCTTAACGTCTTCATATTCAGCAACGGGAGCTGCTGCTACTGCGGCTGCTGCGGGTGCTTCTTCAACCTGAGCGTTAGGTGCTATACCTGTCTTCATGAATGTTTCATACTGCTCGGGTGTAAGTCTCTGACCGTTGTCGAGAAGTCTGTTTACGTCTCTTTCAATAATTCTGCCGTTGGGGCCTGTGGGAGTAGCCTGAGAAAGATCAGCATAAGTCTTGTTTGCAAGGCTCTTTGCTCTGGGAGAAATCTTCATCATTCCATCCTTATCAGCACTTGCTGTTGCAACAACAACTTCTTCTTTCTTAACTTCTTCCTTTTTCTCTTCTGCAGGAGCTGCAGCTTCAGCAGCTTTCTCTTCTGCATTTGCCTTGGGCATAAGAGCGCTTATATCTTCTCCTGCCTCACCGATTATACATACGGGATCAAGGCAAGGAACGTCGTCGCCGTCTTCAGCGAATACTTCAAGAAGTGTTCCTGAAACAGTTGCGGGTTCATCAAAAGATGACTTGTCTGTTTCGTAGGAGAACAATACGTCGCCTTCTGCAACAGCGTCTCCTTTTTTCTTTTTCCATTCGGTAATGACGCAGCTTTCAACAGATTGTCCCTGGCGCGGCATTATAACTAATGTTGCCATAAGTTTTACCTCCAAAAATTTATATATTTATTATTATTTTTTATGCTTGGATCATCAAAACACCGTTATCGTCTGCGATCTTTGCAATATCTTCAGGTAATTTACCGTTTGTGATAATTGCGTATACGTCCTTAAGATCACAGAACGTATAAGGTAAACTCTTATCAAGCTTGGTCGTATCAAGCAATACTATTATTCTTCTCGCTTTCTCAACTACAAGCTTCTTAAGTTCACATTCACTGTAGTTACCGCAAGTTAAGCCTGTCTGCGCAGATGCTCCCGACGGCACTATAAATGCTATGTCAATGTTTATATCGTCTAAAAATCTTAACGCCTGTGTTCCCGAAACCGAAATGTTATCACGGTTAAGCATACCGCCGACAAGATTTACGATAGTTTGCTTTTTGTTAAGTAACTCTATTGCTATATTGGGGCCGGTCGTTGTGATCGTAAGTCTCTCTTCGGGTAAGAGCGACGCCATTTTCATCATCGTCGTACCTGAGTCTAAGAATATCGATCTTCCCGTTTCGAGCATATCAATAGCTCTCTTTGCCAACGCCTCTTTCGTCGGAATGTTCTTCTGCATTCTGCTTGGGAACTCTTCTTCCATAGACGTCGTTATAAACTTCATTGAACGCGCTCCGCCTCTGACTTTTATCGCCTCTCCCTGTTGCTCAAAATAGTCTATATCGCGGCGGATAGTCATACTTGATACTTTGGGAAAAAGCTCGGTAAGTTCCTTCAAAGACACAAAGGGCTTTGAGTAAAGCAGCTCTTTTATTATATTTCTTCTTTCGGAATTCATATCGGGAATTCTCCTTGTTTTGTTGTTTTTATAAAATAATCACAAATAATGTTACTTTTAACATTGTACTGTTTTCATTATAGCTTTTTTTTTCAAAATGTCAACAGTTTAAGCCCTTAAATAATAAGATCACACCGATTTCTTTGTTATTTAAAGCTGTGTTAAAAATTTTGTAAAAAAACAACATAATTTAACAAAATTTATTCCCGTATATGTCGCTTTACGAACAATTTGCATCATCGGTTCGCTTGTTTTATGTGCGCTTCAACTTAATTGTAATTAAAAAATTTAAATGCTGTAGTAGGGTAACTGCGAGTCAAATTTCTTTTTATCATTCTTGTAAAACGCAACTATATGCTTCAAAGTCTCGTCAGCCTTTGATATAACGGCAACGTCGGAGTTAAACGCCTGATGAGGTTGAACGTATATATTTTCTCTTCTGCTCATAGCTCCTTCAAGCATCTCAAGTGCCGCCTTGTGATTTTCGGATACAGTATCCGTCTTACCGTTAAGCACGTTTGAAAAACCGCTCTCGTCGGAGAATACGTCAACGCCGATGCCAATAATCTTGCCCGACTTATAATACTTCATAAGCGTACTTTCGGGAGCTATCTCGCCTCTTGTAACGTTGATAAATATTATTCCGTCTTTAGCATTTGCCAACAGTTCTTCCGAAAAATAGTTTACGTTGTAAAATCTGCTGTTTTCCAGTCTGGTTAAATTCATGGCATTTATGATAATGTCAGAATTTTTTATCGCCTCTTCTTTTGTAACAAAGTTAACGTTTCCGCCGTAAAGCTGTGACAACTCGTCCTGCCTTATGTCTACAGCCTGAGTTGTAAGCCCGTTTGCAACAAGAAGATCGTATATTCTCTTTCCTATCTTACCTACGCCGAAAACTGTTGCAGTCCTTTGTTTATTAAGCTCCATAAAGGATGTTGTCTTGTTTCTCTCAAAAGTCGATGTGTTTACCGTGTAGTGATTAAGATATCCTGCCGTATCATACAAGAATTTTATTGCGGTCTGTGCAACTGCATTTACGCAATATTCGCGAAGCGAGGTAACGTTCGCAATATCAGCGTACATTTCAAAATGGTCGTATCCCGCGCTTCTTGTAATAACACTCTTTTTGTTTCCCTTAAGATACTCTTCGGGAAGGTGCGAATGAGTTTTTGTCGTTATGATATCGGGTAGAACCGTATCAGGATTTTGCGCCATATACTCCTGCAAGTTAAGAGGAGTTATAACGTAGTTAAGCTCATTCGGTAAAAGACCATTTTTCTGCGCCTCTTTTGTAGATAACTCAAGATGAGATGATTCTTCCCCCAGCGCTTCAAAGTGGATAACATCGTACTTCATTTTCTTTTTCTCCTGTTTCTTGAATTAAAGTAAGCTTGTGAAGAATTTTTTCCATACATATTAATTATATAACATTCAGATAAATTTATCAATTAGTGTATTTTACAAAATATCACAAACCTTTTTGTGCAACATTAAGACTTTTACACCCAACAAGTATATTTTAAATACAAAAGCCCTCTCCGTCAGCCTACGGCTGCCACCTCTCCCAAAGTGAGAGGCTTATATCCTTCCCCAACAAGTTCAGTTTA
>JBGVPD010000067.1:0-29422 GCA_045126815.1 Eubacteriales bacterium | reverse complement strand
TCAACTATACACAAACGTTTGCCGAGACAAAAACAAAGTTTCTTTGCTCAATATTATTCTCACTCTTATGGCATTTAATTTTCTTGCCAAGCCCGATTTTATATCTTACAATCATCTTGACAGAAACACGTTGCCCGTTATTCTTTCAACCAAACTGTATAAATCATATAAATTCGTTTGGACAGTAAAAACGGAAGAACAACTAAATGATTCTCGTAAATATCGGGAATGTCCTATATTTGAAGATATTGATATTAATTGATATACGTAAAAAAGTGTACGGAAAAACCGTACACTTTTTTTATTTTTTCTTGATTTTTTCTTTTCTTCCGTCGGGGTACTGAACGTAGGTATTATCAAGTATTCCTCGCATTGATGCGCGAAACTGCTTTATATATTCTGCTCTTAAACTGTCACGTTCAGCCTGTTCTTCAACGGTTAACCCTTTTTCTTTAGCCTTTTTAGCTAACTCGTTTATTCTGCCAAGTAATTCGTCCATATATTTTTCACCCTTTATTTTAATTCAACAACGGTTACACCGTAGTCGCCTTCACCATATTTACCTGCTCTGAAACTTTCAACTCTGTTATCTTTTTTCAGATATTTCCAGATAGCTGCACGTAAAGCACCTGTTCCCTTGCCGTGCAATATAGTTACCGACTTAACCGAAGATATCTTCGCATCATCAAAATATTTATCGATCATAAACCAAGCGTCGTCACCGATCTGTCCGCGCACGTCAATTGTAGGCTTGAAGTCACGTTTAAATGATGCTACGGCACTTACCCTTGCCTTCTCTTTTTTCGCCTCGATCTTCTTTACGCTCTCGTTTAAAACAAGATTAGATAAATTCGTCTTTGTTTTAAGATTTCCCGTTTGAACCTCAACAACGCCGTTTGAATTGGGCAATTTTGTAACGATACCAAGTTTGTTTATATTAACGAGCAATACTTCGTCTCCGACTTTTAGAGGTCTTGGTAAAGCATATCCTTCGCCGACCTTTCTTTCGATTACGGGATCTATCTCTTCGTCAGCAAATTTGAGTCTTGTTCTTATAACGTTTCTTGCATCTTCAAGGCGTTTTGCAGCATCTTCCGCATCTTTTTCTTTTTTGAGTTTATCAAGCTGTTCAAGAACGAATTCGCTCGTCATTCTTGCGCTTCCGAGAATTCTCGTTGCTTGTTCTCTTGCATTTTTAAGTTCCTTTTCGGCTCTTCTTTCTGCCTCAAATATTCTGCTTTCAGCTTCAGCTTTATATTTTTCAAACTCTTCACGCATTTTCTCGGTCTCAAGAGTTCTGCTTTCAAGTTCAAGTCGGCTTTCGTCAAGTTTTCCGATTACCTCTTCGAACTTCTTATTCTCTTTTGAAACAAGTTTTCTCGCGTGTCCGACTATACTGTCATCAAGCCCTAACTTTGACGATATTTCAAACGCATTTGATTTGCCCGGTGTTCCGATTATGAGTCTATACGTGGGTTTTAACGTATTAATATCAAATTCACACGAGCCGTTAGTTACGCCTTCTGTTTCCAATGCGTAAGCCTTAAGCTCTGCATAGTGTGTCGTTGCGGCACAAAGCGCACCTTTGCTTCTGACGTATTCAAGCACCGCCATAGCAAGTGCCGCGCCCTCAACGGGATCCGTTCCTGCGCCAAGTTCATCAAATAAAATAAGTGAATTTTCACTTACTTGTTTCGTTATGTTTATTATATTAACCATATGCGATGAGAACGTCGACAATGATTGCTCTATACTCTGTTCATCTCCGATATCGGCATAAATATCAGAAAATACGCACACCGTTGATTCTTCCGAACACGGTATATGAAGTCCTGACTGAACCATAAGCGCAAATAGCCCTAAAGTCTTAAGCGAAACGGTCTTACCACCCGTATTGGGACCTGTTATAACAAGGGTATCATACGTGTCTCCGAGCGACGCCGATATAGGTACTACCTTATCCTTATCAAGCAAAGGATGTCTCGCCTTAACAAGATTATATTTTTTATCCTCGTTTATAAAGGGTGAACAAGCCTTCATATCCACCGAAAGCCCTGCCTTTGCAAATATAAACGAAAGTAGCGTTATATTCTCATAGTTTAAGATTATCTCTTCCGCTCTGTCGGCACAGGCAGATGAAAGCATATAAAGAATACGCTCAATCTCAACCTTTTCTTTGTTTTCAAGTTCGCGAAGCTCGTTATTTGCGTCAACAACGGGCATAGGCTCGATAAACAACGTTGACCCCGTTGACGAAGTATCGTGAACCAATCCCTTAACCTCGTTCTTATACTCTACCTTGACGGGTATAACGTATCTTCCGTTTCTTATCGTTATAATATTTTCCTGAAGATACTTTGAATAGTTTGGACTGTTTATATACTTTTGTAAAGAGTCCTTTATCTTCGAATTTGTATTTCTGATCTTTCTTCTGATATCGCTTAAAGCAGGACTCGCATCATCTGCAACCGTATCTTCCGATATTAACGCTTTGAAAATTCTATTCTCAAGATTTTTGTCGGTATATAGTCTATCAAAAATCTCAATAAGAACGTTTTCAGAATTTACGTCTCCCTTTGAATACTCCAAAAGTCCTCTCGACGTTCTCAAAACGTTAGCTATATCAAGAAGTGTGGGTATTGTAAGCACAGCACCCTTTCTCGCATTGTCTACGGCGAAAGTTATGTCAATAACATTCCCAAAAGAAGGCATTCCCTTCTTATTTAGATACTCCAAAGCATCCGTCGTTTGACAAAGCATATTTTTTATCTCCCATATATTATCTGAGGGAGTTAGTGCCCTTGCCATCTCCTTTGCCCCTTGTGTATGGGCAAATTTTGTCAACAGTTCAAGTATTTTATTGTATTCAAGTGTTTTTAAAGCTTTTTCAAATGCCATTTTGTCTCTCTTTTTAATTCTTTATTTGTTCGTTGTATAAATCAAGTGTTATAAATTTTTTGCCGACCTGATTAAGCAAATATTTTTCACTAAGATAAGAAAAGTCTTTTGAAGCTTCTTCTTGCAAAGTATAAGAAAACAGCCTTTCTATCTTTGTATCGGTTATATACTTTATCGCTACTGCAACCGACGGAGAAACTACCGTGTATGCCCCCGCCCTCTGTTCTTCAAAGCTGTACTTACTTTCTTCTTCCTCAGATAGCAGACATTTGTTGCATATCATATCCCCGTTTATAAAGTCAAAATAATATGCTTCCGATTTGCTGTCTCCGCATTTACGGCACATACTTACGTTTGGCGCTAATCCCATCTCCGCACAAATACGCATCTCAAACGTACTCTTTATCTTGGTATATTCGCATAAATCTTTACTTAAAGCGTAAAGAGAATTTAAAAGCAGCCTCGTTATACCGTCTTGTGTAACACCCTCAACACAAACCTCATTCACTACCTCAAGAAAATACTGCCCTAAAAAAAGCTTGTCCATACTGTTAACTATATCAAAAAACGCCTCTATGTAATCAGCTTCTTTTATATAGTAAAAATCTTTTTTTCTGGTCAATATAAATTCGGAATAGCAAAACAGTCTTGTAGACGTAAGATATTTACTCTTGTTACTTCTTGCGCCGTGACAGTAAACGGATATAAGACCGTATTCAGCCGTCAGTAAAGTTATGATCTTGTCATTTTCCTTGTACTGTACCGACCTTGTAACGATTCCCTTTACTTTTATTATATTTTGTTCAGCCATCAGTCAAGCTTAAAGCCAAAATTGGAAATGGTCTGCTGTGAGTCTCTCCAATTTTCCTTTACCTTTACCCAAATATTCAAGAACACCTTAACTCCGAAAAACTCTTCCATATCTTCTCTTGCATAAGTGCCAATCTTCTTCAACGTCTCGCCTTTTTTACCGATTATTATGCCCTTATGAGTGTCTTTTTCGCAGTATACCGTTGCATTTATTTTAAGTAAGCTCTTGCTTTCTTCAAACGTCTCAACAACAACAGCCGTTCCGTGAGGTATTTCTTCGTCAAGAGTTCTAAGTAACTTCTCTCTGATTATTTCAGCCGCAATCTGTCTTTCGGGCTGATCTGTCAATGCATTTTCGGGGAAAAACCATTCTCCCTCTTCCAAAAAGCTCTCAGCTTCTTTTAGAACAATTTCAGTTCCGTCATCTTTTATAGCTGAAATAGGAATAATGGACTTAAAATCGTGTAATTCTGAGTACGCTTTTATCGTCTCACCTATTCTCTCTCCGTCACATTTATCGGTTTTGTTTATAACAAGTATTGCAGGTAACTCCTGCTTCTTTATTTTTTCAATAAAGCCTTCTTCGATCTGTCCGGGTGCGTAAGATGCATCGACAACAAGGATAACGGCATCCGATTCTCCAACCGTTTTTCTTACGTTCTTTACCATAATATCGCCAAGCTTAGTTTTAGGTTTATGCATTCCCGGCGTATCGAGGAAAACGTACTGATCTTCCCCTTTTGTAAGTATTCCCGTTATTCTGTTTCTTGTTGTCTGCGGTTTCTTTGATACTATGGCAATCTTTTCTCCCATAAGTGAATTAAGCAGTGTAGATTTGCCAACGTTAGGTCTGCCTACTATTGCTATAAATGCTGTTCTGCGCATATTTTTACCTCTTTTATCGTTTTTGTCCTATATTATTAAGTATTTCTTCTTGTCTTTTAAACATTTCCTTCTCGTCTTCCTCGCCTGTTTCGTGGTCATATCCCAACAAATGCAAACAAGAATGAACGCAAAGAAAAGATATTTCTCTCTCGAGTGAATGACCGTATTCTCCAGCCTGTTCCTTTGCCTTTTCAAGAGATATCACAACGTCCCCCAAAACAATATCGTCTCCCTCATCTTCCATCGGAAAAGATAATACGTCTGTCTCTCTGTCTATATCTCTGTATTCTCTGTTTAATTCTCTTATATTTTCGTTATCGGTAAAGGTGACTGATATTTCACAGTTTCCCTCAACCCCTTCATACTCCAATGTACCCTCGACTGCAATCTTTATCAGCTCGTCAAATTTTGGTGTATATTCGATCTTATCTTGTTCGTTAGTTATATAATAGGTAACCATATTTCCCTCTTTATTTTATTGTTCTTTTTATACGTTGAGAATTACCCTTTTCGGCTTTCTCTTTTTCGTATTTATCGTAAGCATCAATTATTCTTTGAACGAGCTTATGTCTAACAACGTCACGTGACGTAAAGTTGTGGATACGTATCCCCTCAACATCTTTCAATATCTTCATCGACTCAACAAGTCCGCTCTTCTTGCCAAATGGCAGGTCAGTTTGGGTTATATCTCCCGTAACGACCGCTTTCGTGTTAAATCCCAGTCTCGTTAAAAACATCTTCATTTGTTCGGGCGTTGTGTTCTGAGCCTCGTCAAGAATTATAAAAGAATCGTCAAGCGTTCTTCCTCTCATATATGCCAACGGGGCTATTTCGATCACACCTTTTTCAAGGTTACGAAGATAATTTTCACCGCCCATAAGTTCATACATAGCGTCGTACAAAGGACGTAAATACGGATCTATCTTATTTTGCAGATCTCCCGGAAGATATCCTAACTTTTCTCCCGCTTCAACTGCAGGGCGTGTCAGAATTATTCTGCTGACCTGCTTGTTTCGCAGTGCAGTAACTGCCATAGCTACAGCTAAAAACGTCTTACCCGTACCCGCAGGGCCTATCCCCATTACGACCATATTGTTTTTTATTGCATCAACGTAGTGCTTTTGCCCTACCGTCTTTGCCTTTATCGGCTTTCCTCTCGATGTGACACATATACAGTCGTCACCAAAATCCAAAAGTTCGTCGTCCTTACCGTCTTTTACCATACTTATAACGTAATCAACGTTTTGTTCGGTAACACTGTCGTTTAATACCGACAGTTTTTTTAAATACATAAGGCAAGTATAAGCATTTTCAACATCATTTTGTTCACCGCTGATTACAATTGCATTTCCCGCCGTTCTCTCTGTATCTCGGTTGGTTATTCTGACACCAAACGCGTTTTCTACCATCTGCACGTTAATATCAAAATTTCCGAATATGACCGACGTTTGTTCAAACGTATCGGTGAGCAATACTTTTTCCGACATTATTTTTTCCTTCCGTTGTACATTTATTTCTATATATTATTAATTTGTTTTTATCTCTTTTTCAAGCGCAATATCTGTAAGGCAGAACACTTCACAAGACAATTTGAATGAATTATCAGTCACCTCAAAAGAAGTTCTTCTTTCAAGCACCTCAGAATCGTAAAGTTCGTCAAGCAAGATCCTGCTCATTTCTTTTTCAGCCTCTTGCCTTGCCTCTTCCTCGCTCAAGGTTATGTTTTCAAGTCTGTATTCTTTATTTATACTCTTGGTAAATATCAATGGTAACTTTACTCTATCAAAAAGCACTAACCTTTCTCGGTCTATTATTTCATCATAGTCTGTTAGTTTTTCGCTTTTTTTCGAGTAAATATTAAAGTCCTTACCAAAAAAGGTACAGCGCATACTTTCGTTGGTGTTTCCCGTATACACCTTTATCTGCTTTTCAAACGGTATCTCAACGTCAAAATTGCGCGTAACGTAAGCATAAACGCTGCCGCTTGAACGAACTATCTCAAAACCGTACGTTTTTTCAAGGAACCCACTCACAAGCAGGTCTCCTTTCTTTACGACCGACTTTTTTTCAATTACGGCATTTCCCGAATATACCGTCATACTGTCTACTTGCCCACTGTATTTTGCAACTATATTCGATGCCTTATATTCTTCTGTTTCATCATCTTTTTTTCTTTCGCGAAGCTCAATATGAGCTGTCGTACCTTCCATATTTACGGACACGAACGAAAAGTCTTCTGTTTGTTGCAAAAAGACGTTACAAAGCTTATAAAAATCAATTTTGGGTATGTACGTTCCCACGCCGAAACCGGCTTCATTTAGCTGCATTTCCACGACAGTATCGGGAATATTTTCATTACCCGAAAAGGTTAGATCCCATACGAACAAATTAGATACCCATATACTTAAACAAAAAATAACAGCCCCTACAACAAGTCCGTATCTTTTCTTGCGTAATTTAAGCAAAAATGGCAAACCTTTCCCTTTTATACTATAAACCTTTATGCCTGATTTGTCAAGCAAACACTTAACAGATTCAAGCTTTCCGTATCTTATTGAAAAAGAAAAATACCCCTCTTCAAGTCTCTTCATTTCCCCTGCTAATATTTTGTTCCTATGAAGGATATTAATACATTTTTCGGTGTCTTTTATATCAATTTTCACATTAACGTTTCCGAAAATATAATCCAAAAACTTATTTATCGGCATATTCTCCCCCCAAAACTCACACCGTCTATTTCACCGCCTATGCACAGCGTTGAATGATAATAATTTTTCAAATTCAGTTTCTTTCCTTTAATAATTATACTGTCATCACATACCTCCAAAACAATACATTCTTCTTCATATCTATGTATAGACAAAACACCGTCTACCGTTATCTCCCTTTTCCCTTGAATATTAACCGAAACCTCACGGCATATTTCGGTCAACGGCAATTCAACTTTATCCGAAAGGTCTGCAAGTATATGTGTTATTCGCTTTTTCAAGTATATTCCCCCATAATTTCTAATAATATTTATATATGTCATTTTATGCTAAAAAGGAGTTATAAATGCAAAAGACAAAATCGTTATCAATCATATATCTGTTTGTTATTTACCAGTTCTTTTTTCTTATAAAAAGTCCAATATTAGCTTCAAACGCCTGTGTTGACGCTCTCACTTTATGTTTTAAAAAGGTTATTCCGTCTCTATTGCCCTTTCTTATAATAACCGAGCTTATGGTCTCGCTGAATATTCATAACATTTTAGGACATTCACTCGGAAAACCTCTCTCAAAGATATTAAAAATTTCTCCTTCCTCTTCAATAGCGTTTCTGTGCGGTCTGCTTTTCGGATTTCCTTTGGGAACAAAATTTTCTGTATCCCTTTACGAAAAAAACATCATTTCAAAAGAAGAAGCAAGTAACCTTATCTGCTTTTGTTCTAATACCGGCCCCGGATTTATAATAAGCGTTATAGGATGCTCATTAGGTAACAAAAATATCGCTGTATGTATTTATCTATGTCAGGTAATATCAGCTTTAATCATCGCTTTTATACTTCCTAAAAAAACAAAAATCAACAATATTAAACAAACGTTTTCAATTCCTAATTTTACCGTTAACTCGTTTACATCTGCAATAACGTCATCTGTCATTCCTATGTTAAATATTTGCATCTTTGTAATTTTTTTCTCTGTAATTTCAAGTTCGATCGAAAACATTCTATCATATATAAATTTCAATACGTATATAAATACGTTTATCTCGGGATTTTTGGAGTTAACTAACGGAATAAATAACTTATCATACCTTCCGTTAAATACTAAAACAGTCTTTCTGTCGGCTTTTTTTGTCGGTTGGTCAGGAATATCGGTTATATTACAAAGCATAAGCATTTTCTCAAAACACGCGCTTGATACAAAAAAGTTTATCATATCTAAATTCTCCCAAGGAATAATATGTGCGCTTCTTTGCGTAATTTTATGTAAATTCTTTAAATTATATTGAAAATATGTACAGATATGTTGTATAATAGACGTATAAATAAAAGTATGAGGTTTTTTGTATGAAAAAAAGAGATAATGACTGCCAAAAAGTATGCCTTTATTGCGAAAATGCCGTAGTTTTGCAAAGTGATGACGATTTGCTTTGTAAGTATAAGGGCATTGTCAGTGAAGATTATGTTTGCAGAAAATACATATACGATCCTCTCAAAAGACAGCCAAAACCAAAAAATGAAATGCCAAAACTTTCAAGTGACGAACTTTTATAATCTGTAATTAATATTTTTTGTGCCGCGTAAATAAATTTTACGCGGCACTTTTTTCTTGCTAAGTTTTTGATGTCAAAACATTTTATTTACTCATAAAATGTACTGAAGGAGGTTTAAAATGAAAATTTGTACAATTGCTATTAGCTCTGTCAATCACGCCATACGGGGAGAAAAAATACTTTCATCTAACCTTATTAAATGCAGAATAGTTAAATTACAACCGGATAAAACAAAAAAAGGCTGTGCGTACGGTCTTGAAATATATTGCAAAGATCTGGCTTCTTCTACTACTTTTCTTTCTAATGCTAACATTCCATATTCCGAAATCGTGAGGTGATAAATTGGTTTACTTTGACAATGCCGCAACAACCTTCCCTAAACCGCCCTCTGTTGTAAACGAAATGATAAAATGTATGACTTCCTATTGCGGCAATCCCGGACGAAGCGGTCACACACTTTCTCTTCAAGCCGCCGAAAAAATATATGAATGCCGAGAAGAAATAGCTTATATGTTCGGTATTAACAACCCTACAAACGTTATTTTTACGCCAAACACAACGTTCGCCATAAATATCGCTATCCATGCCTTTCTAAGAAAAAAAACTCATATTCTTATCAGCGATATTGAGCACAACTCTGTTTTGAGAACTGTTTCTTCTTTGTCTAAATACGGAATAGACTACGACATCTTTACAGTCTTCCCGAATGACGTTAATGCCACTTTAAAATCATTGAAGTCAAAACTGCGTTCAAATACGCATATTATTGTTTGTTCACACGTTTCAAACGTTTGCGGAATATCTTTGCCTATTAAACAGATAGGTATGATCTGTAAACAGTTTTCTATTAAATTTATTGTAGACGGTGCACAAAGTACGGGTTCTCACAAAATAAACGTAAACGAGTGTAATATAGACGCACTTTGTTCTCCCGGACACAAAGGATTGTACGGCCCACAGGGAACGGGATTTATTCTTTTTTCTGATAAATACTCTGACGTTAGCAACGTTTCAAAACTTAACCCCTTTATTTTTGGAGGAAACGGAGTTAATTCAGCAGATATCAATATGCCCGATTTTCTTCCCGAACGGTTTGAAGCGGGAACTTTAAATACTGTGGGAATTGCGGGGTTACTTGAAGGAGTTAAATTTGTTAAACAAATAGGCGAAGACTTAATATTCGATAACATCTCTATGCTCTATAACCGCGCACTTGATATGCTCACTTCTCTCCCCGATATAACTGTCTACTGCAAAGATATAAACAAAAGTTCTTGTCTGCTTTTTAACGTAAAAGATATAAATTCAGACACCGTTGCCGATATGTTAAATAGTGATAACATTTGTGTAAGAGCCGGTCTTCACTGTTCTCCTCTCGTTCACAAAAAGCTAAAAACGGAAAAAGGCGGTGTCAGAATATCGTTTTCTTATTTCAACACTATGTCGGAAATTGAATATTTTTATAAATCTATTAAAAATATAGTATTCAAAAAATAAAAGCTTTCAAAACTGAAAGCTTTTATTTTTTATTTATTTAATTCCGTATATCTCTTTGTAAAGGTTTGTTGTATTTTCTTTTCTCGAATTAAGTTCTTCCTTCACAGAGGTGTTACCCAAAGCATATTCGTGCATCAGTCTTCCCTCTTTTTCTGTTATAAGCTGGAAATAGGGGAAATACCACTCTATAAGGAATCTAGCAAACGCAACGTAACGGTAATCACCTAAAACATTGTATTCACCGCCACCAAACGTCTCAACTGCTGCCGTTCTGTTTGCCTTTATTGCATCAAGAATTGCCTGTCGTTCGTTCTTTTCTGCAAATACGATGGTGTATTTATTTTTAAAAGTACCGCTCGCAGTTCCGTGACTGTCTGATACACTAACAACGGGAGGAAGTTCAATTCCCTCTTTCATCATAGAGTAATAAAAAGCTGCCTTCATATTATTCTGATGTCTGTTTGCTGCACCCGTTATTTCATAAACGTCAAACACCTTATTTTTCAAAAGAAGTTTAGTAAGCTTATCAGGCATACTGTACACGTTACTTATCCAATGAGGGTGATTAAGCATGGCAAGTCCGCCTGACTCTCTTACCTTCCTTGCTATCCATACACATGAAGCATAAAGGAATTTATCTTCGTATTCAATCTCTTCGGTATCTATTATTTCTTGTACTTCTTTATAATACTTTTCTTCATCTTGGTGGAAAAGTGTGTTTACACTTGACTTGCCGCCAAGATTATTAAAATGCATAAAGTTGTCGGGAGCGTGTATTTCCTCACCGTTCATAAGAGCAATACCGAGATCTACGTCCTTATACGTATTCTGCATTTCTACCGAACCGTCGTAACACTCGTGGTCGGTAAGTATCATAAAATCATATCCTGCCATTCTGTAATTTGCAGCCGCATATCCGGGCGTCTCATTACTTCCGGTATGCGCACCTATCAATCTGCATGAATGTATATGCAAATCGCCCTTTAAAGGTCTTAATGCATAAAGATCACTGTCCAGCGCATACACAGATAACTGAACTATAAATTCACGTGGGTCAGCAAAATATATTCTTATTGTATACTCTTCTTCGTTATCAAAAAACCATTTAATATGAAGTTTGCCGTCCTTGACAATCGCATCTTCGCATTTGTGTTTTTCAAGACCTATCATTCCGCGTTCGTTGCGTGTCATAGGCTGAATTTTTACTGAATACTTTTTATCCTGCAAAAATGTATATCTAGGGTCTAAAGGTGTTATTACTATCTCAGTTTCTTTACCCGCTTCTACAATTCCGGGGGTTATCTTGAAATAATTAAGATTATTATTCATACCTATCCTCCAAAAAAATCAACAAATTACTCTCTTCCGGAAAACTTGTTCCAGAATTTCAACGTGTCGTCTGCTCTCTTATTAAGCTCTTCCTTTGCATTTTCATCGCCAAGAACGTATTGCTTCATAAGTCTGCCTTCCTCTTCGCATATCATACGTGTCAACGGGAAATACCATTCCATAAGATAACGGGTATATGAAACGAGTCTATAACTTCCGTGAACGATATACTGGTCTCCCACCCACTCAACAGGTGTTGCCTTGTAGTCTTTTATAGCCTCGATTATACTCTTTGTAGTATTATCTTTTGCGTACGTTACGGTATATCTCTTATCAAAAGCAGATGCCGGATTTGTAAACTGGTGACAGTCGCTTGAACCTACCATAGGAGGCATCTTTATTCCCTCATCTTTAAGTGAGTTGTAGAGGGCAAGTTTTAAATTGTTTTGAGCAAACGTCGATGCACCGACAACCTCGTATGCATCAAACAAACCGTCAGTCATAAACTGCTTTGTCATCTCATCGGAAACGTTATATACATAAGGATTCCAGTGCGGATGGCAGAATACTGCAAGTCCGTTTGCCTTTTGGATATTTCTTGCAACCCATATATTTATTGCATAAAGCTCTTTGTCAAAATAGTTGATCTCTTCGGTATCCATAATCTCCTGAACTTCTCTTTCAAAACGTTCGGGATCATTCTGGTATATTTCGTTTACCGAATATTCTCCGCCAAAGTTAACTATATGTACGTAGTTTTTAGGCGCGTGGACCTCTTCACCGAGGTTCATTTTTATACCAAGCTTCACATCGGCATAAAATTTATTCATCTCAACAGACCCAAAAAATCTTTCGTGGTCTGTAAGAGCCATATAATCGTATCCTGCTTCACGGTAGTATGCAGGTATCATAGGAGGTGTGTCAGATCCGTCTTTTTTTCGAAGCAAAGACGTATCAGTCGGACAAGAATGACAGTGTTGATCGCCTTTCAACGGACGAAGATTATAAAGATCGCTGTCAACTGCATACACTGAAAGCTGTACGATCTTTTCCTTTTCATCACCAACGAAAATACTGATAAAATACTCTTCTTCTTTGTCATATAAAAACTCAAATGATAAGCAACCGTTTTCACCGTTAAGATATATCGTTCTTTCGGGAACTTTAGTTACTCCCCTCATATTACGGGTAGACGGCAAAATAAGTAATCTGTATTTTATGTCGGAAGAAAATCTTCTTCCTGTATCCTTCGGTGATATCGTTACCTTAGTCTTTTTACCAACCTCAACGACACCGGGCATAATACTGTAAAAATACAAACCTTTGTTCATAATTTTTCCCTCTTAAATTATTATTTTATTTATACAAACAACCAACTCGTTTTACATTAAAAGAAGATTCAAGTTGTATTTATATCTGTTTTAAAGCCTGTTCGAGATCTGCAATAATGTCCTTCGCGTCCTCGATACCTACAGAAAATCTTACAAGGTCAGAACCAACTCCTGCCTCTTCAAGCTGTTTATCCGAGAGCTGACGATGCGTTGTACTTGCAGGATGAAGAACACAAGTTCTTGCATCTGCTACGTGAGTTACAATTGCTGCAAGTTTAAGACTGTCCATAAATTTTGTAGCCGCTTCTCTTCCGCCCTTTATACCAAAAGATACAACACCGCAAGTGCCGTTAGGCATATATTTCTGCGCCAAATTATAGTACTTTGAGCTTTCAAGTCCGGGATAATTTACCCAGTTAACTTTTTCGTGTTTTTCAAGGTATTCAGCAACAGCCTTTGCGTTTTCGCAGTGACGTTTAACTCTTAAAAATACCGTTTCAAGACCTAAGTTAAGCAAAAATGCATTGTTAGGTGACTGCATAGCACCGAGGTCTCTCATCAAATGTGTCGTAAGTTTTGTTATATAAGCCGCATTTCCGCAGTCCTTCGCATATACCATTCCGTGATATGATTCATCGGGCTGTGTAAGACCGGGGAATTTATCCGCATTAGCCAACCAATCAAATTTACCGCTGTCAACAACAACACCGCCTAAAGCTACTGCGTGTCCGTCAAGATATTTTGTCGTTGAATGAACAACTATATCAGCTCCGTGCTCAAAAGGACGGCAGTTTACGGGTGTCGGGAACGTATTGTCAACAATAAGCGGAACTCCGTTCGCATGAGCGCACTTTGCAAAAAGCTCAATATCAAGTACAACAAGCGAAGGGTTTGACAAAGTTTCTGCAAAGAGAGCCTTTGTGTTAGGCTTAAATGCAGCCATAAGCTCTTCTTCGGTAGCATCGGGAGAAACAAACGTTACGTCTATTCCCATCTGACGAAGAGTTACGTCAAAAAGGTTAAACGTTCCGCCGTAAATAGCAGAAGTACTTATAAGGTGGTCTCCGCAACGGCATATATTAAATACAGAGAAAAATGATGCAGCTTGTCCGGAAGAAGTAAGAACAGCGCCTACACCGCCCTCAAGCTCTGCTATTTTTCCTGCTGTATAATCACAAGTGGGGTTAGCAAGTCTTGTGTAAAAATATCCCGATTCTTCAAGGTCAAAAAGCTTTCCCATCTGTTCGCTTGATTCATATTTAAAAGTCGTACTCTGTATTATCGGTATAACTCTGCTCTCGCCGTTCTTGGGTTCGTATACGCCCTGAACGCATTTTGTATCAAATCTATAATCTTTCATTTGTGACACTTCCTTTTTATATCTTCTTAATTCTTAACCTTGTAACTGTCCTTTAAAGATACAATTCTGTTAAACGTATTTTCGTGCTTTGAATCAAGAGTATAATATCCCATTCTGACAAACTGGAATTTATCTCCTAATTTCGCGTCCTTCAATGAAGGCTCTGCCTTACAATGTGTGAGCTTCTTTACAGAATCGGGGTTAAGATAATCGTCGTACGTCTTATCCTCAGGCATATTGTTCATATCAGCTTCAGTAAACAGTCTGTCATAAAGCATAATATCAGTATCTAAAGCATATTTTGCCGATACCCAGTGGATAGTTCCCTTAACCTTTCTTCCGTCAACGGGGTTTCCGTTACCCGTCTCAAGGTCTGCTGTACATCTAATTTCTTTTACTTCTCCGTTATCATCCTTGATAACTTCATTACACTTAACGATATATCCGCCCATGAGTCTAACTTCTCCGTCGGGCTTCATTCTGAAGAACTTAGGAGGCGGTACTTCAGCAAAATCGCTCTTTTCTATATAAAGCTCTTTTGTGAAAGGAACTTTTCTTGTACCTGCATTCTCATCGTTAGGATTGTTGGGCAGATCAAAATACTCTTCCTTATCATCAGGATAGTTTGTTATTACTACCTTAACGGGCTCTGTAACGCAAATTCTTCTTTGCGCAGACATATTAAGTTCTTCGCGTAAACAGTACTCAAGCAACTCAATATCTACCAAGCTGTACGCCTTTGCCACTCCCGCGCGTTTTACAAACTCGATTATCGAAGAAGGTGTAAATCCTCTTCTTCTCAAAGCGCAAAGCGTAGGAAGTCTCGGATCGTCCCAACCGTCTGCAATTCCCGTCTCAACAAGTTTACGAAGGTATCTCTTACTCATTACGGTATAAGTTACGTTAAGTCTTGCAAACTCTCTCTGCTTGGGCTTCGACTCAAAACCTACGTTGTCAATAACCCACTCGTAAAGAGGTCTGTGGTTTTCAAATTCTATTGAACAAAGCGAATGTGTTATTCCCTCAAGTGCATCCTGAATGGGATGAGCAAAGTCATACAAAGGATAAATACACCACTTGTCGCCCTGTCTGTGATGGCTTGTATGAACTATTCTGTATATAGCAGGATCACGCATATTCATATTCGGTGACGCCATATCTATCTTTGCTCTTAAAACTCTTGTTCCGTCCTCGAACTCACCGTTTTTCATTCTTTCAAAGAGTTCAAGGTTTTCTTCAACGGTTCTGTCGCGGTATGGACTGTTCTTTCCGGGCGTTGTCAACGTTCCTCTGTATTCACGCATCTCATCGGCAGAGAGGTCACATACGTAAGCCTTGCCCTCTTTTATAAGTTTTATAGCAAACTCATAACACTTATCAAAGTAATCAGAGCCGTAGTAAATACCGCCGTCCGGTTCTGCTCCCAACCACTTCAGATCTTCAAGAATTGATACAACGTATTCGTTATCCTCTTTAGCAGGGTTCGTATCATCATATCTAAGGTTAAACTTTCCGCCAAACTTTCTTGCGGCTGAATGGTTGATCCATATAGCCTTGGCACTTCCTATATGAAGATAACCGTTAGGTTCGGGGGGGAATCTTGTATGAACGTGGGTATAAGTCCCGTCGTTCAAATCATTTTCTATTATCTCTTCTATAAAATTACCATTTAAAATCTCGTCCATTTTTTTCTCCTTAAAGTCAGAGGATTTTGATTTATCAAACTGCATTATTCAAGCGTCTGATAACAGTATTCTTTCCGAGTATTCTCATTATCTCGTGCATATCGGGTGAATTCATTCTGCCGGTTACCGCTATTCTGAGAAGCATACTTACGTCACCAACGCTTCCCTTATAGTTTTCAGGATTAGCTTTATATGCTTTCATATCGGATGCAAATCCAAATTCTTCGCTTATTGTCTTTATCTTTTCAAACCATACGTTATTGTCGTCGTTTTCATCGTAGCTTTCCGCAAATTTATCAAAGATAGCTTTTACGTCTTCCTTTGCAAACTGTGACGGCATCTCGTCTTCTATCTTGAATAAGCTGTCGTAGAAATATGACATATAAGGCTTAACGTCTTTCCATACGGCAAAATCTTTTCTCGGCTTCTTTCCGCCTCTGCCTATACTTAATATCCTCTTTGCATAATCACTGTTACCCTTAAGAAGCTCTGCAAATTCTTTATCGTATTCCTCTGCCCATTCAACAACGCCGTTATAAACTTCATCAGAAGTCATTCTTGAAATTGCGTTTTTACTAACGTCGTTCAATTTGTCAAAATCAAACAATGCACCCGACGTACTCATTTTCTTAATTGAGAAAGGAAATTCTGTGTACGCTTTATCGGGGTTAGCCATTCTCCACTCTTCAAAATTGGAATTGAGAAGTGTCATAACGTATTCGTTTACACTTACGGGCGGATATCCGTTCTCTCTGTAATCGGATACTGCAGCGCCGTTATCTCTCTTAGAAAGCTTTTTCTTTGAATTGCCTTCCATTTTCATAAGCTGTGCTATATGCATATACTTGGGCAATCTGAAGCCTAAATATCTGAACAGCATTATGTGTTTTGCCAAACTCGGCAACCACTCTTCACCTCTTATAACGTGCGTCGTTCCCATAAGGTGATCATCTATCGCATGAGCAAAATGGTATGTGGGTATACCGTCACTCTTCAAAAGAACAAAGTCTTCATCATTCTCGGGCACTTCAAGTTTACCTTTTATAAGGTCTGTAAAAGGTGTCTTCTTTTCAGGATCACCGTCCGAAAGTATTCTGAGCACAAAAGGATTACCCTTTTTCATCTGCTCTTCTGCCTCTTCGTAAGTTATATCGCGAAGCTTCTTGATCTCTTCTTTTTCGGTATCAGGATTATTATGCCAGTCTTTATTCTTAATTTCTGCCTTTTTATCAGTCGCATGAAGAGCCATAAGTTCTTCTTCGGTCGTAAAACAAGGATACGCCTTACCTTCTTTTACAAGCTGTTTTGCAAAAGTCTGATAGATCTCTCCTCTTTGACTCTGTCTGTAAGGACCGTAAATACCAAACTCTTTTTCGTCAGCCAAAGCACCCTCATCAAAATGGATCTGGTAATACGCCAAAGTCTCAATAATATCTTTTTCAGCGCCTTTTACCTCTCTCTTTGAATCTGTATCCTCTATACGTAAATAAAATACACCCTCACTCTGATGCGCAAGTCTTTCTGCAATTCTTGCAGGAAAAAGCGTACCAAAATGCATAAAGCCGGTAGGTGACGGAGCAATTCTCGTTACCTTTGCGCCCTCGGGCAGTTCTCTTCTCGGAAACATATTCTCAATATCTTCCGGAGTTTTCGTTATATGCGGGAATAATAATTCTGCTAACTTGTTGTAATCCATTGTTTTCACCTCAAGGTTTTCATATATATATTGTCATTTTTTTCGTTATAAAGCGTAGTCGGCTCTCCGTGACCGGGCAGAACCGTATAATCTTTTTCAAGGTCTTTCAGCCTTTTTAAAGAACACATCAAACTGTCATAGTTTCCGCCGTAAAGATCCCATCTGCCAACACCGTCTTTGAAAAGCGTGTCTCCGGAAAAAATATATTCATCGGAAATATAACATACTGAGCCTTTTGTGTGTCCGGGTGTATGATAAACGGTTAAACATTCATCTCCGAATTCAATTTTATCACCGTCTTTTATTGGACACTCTGCCTTATCTATTTTTAGATCCCTGCCCGTAAATTCATACATACAGTTTTTTTCACAATCATAAAGCATCTCTTCATCTTCGATGTGAATATATACTTTTTGTCCGTTATCTCTTAAAGATTGAAGTGCCATTATGTGATCGAAATGAGCGTGAGTTAAAAGTATCTTATCTAAAGTCAGCCCCTTTTCGCATAAGGCCTTCTTTATTATGTCCGGAGAAAAAGCAGGATCTATGACTACAGCCTTTTTATCTTCTCCGTACAGTATATAGCAATTAGTGTGCATAAACCCCAATGTCAATCTTATCACATTCATAAAGTGCACACTCCCTTTTTACTCTAATATCATACCATCGTTTCAGGACTCTTGTAAATAAATCTCTCTTTGATTTAAACTTTTTTATCTATTAAATATCATTGGGAAATTTACCCTCTTCAAGAAGATTATCAAAATCACGCTGTCTCAAAACCTCGTATACCGCAATAGCTGCAGAATTTGATAAATTCAAACTTCTTAAACCGTCTCTCATAGGTATTCTAACACATCTGTCTAAATTTTCTTTCAGCAATTCTTCGGGCAACCCCTTAGTCTCTTTTCCGAACACCAAAAATACTTTTTTGGGATATACGGGTGTAACGTGCGATGCTTTCGATTTCGTGGAAAAGAAGTACATCTCTTCTCCCTTATTTTTCTCGAAAAACTCATCGCTGTTTTCATAATAAGTTATATCAAGCTGATGCCAATAATCAAGTCCCGCTCTTTTGAGTTTAGCATCGTCTATTTCAAATCCCATAGGTTTTACAAGATGCAAAGATGCTCCAGTCGCGGCACAAGTCCTTGCTATATTACCCGTATTTTGCGGAATTTCAGGCTCGATCAGCACAATATTTATATCTGCCATTCCATCTTCCTCTATAAAATGTTATTAATCTTATATATTATAATACATATATTAACAATTTTCAAGACGTACAACAAAAAAACCCCCAACACAAAGCAGTATTTTTACCTATTTTTTCATAAAAAACAAAAATAAGGAGACACCCATTTTCAAGTGTCTCCTTTTTAGTTCTCATTATTCCAATGTTACTATACGCTTTTACATAAGAGAGTCGTCGTATCTTGCTCTCTCTCCGCCTATATATTTCGGTCTTGTTCTTGCACAAACAACGTAAGCAGAACCTATATATTTACGGCTTATTCTCACGGGAACGGCTACCTCTTTAAGATGCATACCGATAAGTGTTGAACCGATATCAATACCGGCATCCGCTTTTATATGCTCAACGGCAACAGCATCTTTAAAAGTCTTATATGCTGTCATCGCAAAAGCACCGCCCGCGTGGAGCTGGGGCACAACGTTAACAATATCTTGGTTTTTATCCAAAGCTTCTCTTTCAACAATTATAGCTCTGTTTAAATGTTCGCAACACTGAACGGCAATATATATTCCCTTTTCATTCAAAACTTTATATATTTCTCCAAAAACAGCTTCTGCAACCTCAAGACTTGAATCGCTTCCTATCTTCGAACCGCGCACCTCGCTTGAAGAGCTGCCCATAACAACGAGCTGACCTTTTTTCAGTTTCGCATTTTCACAAAATTCAATAGCAAGTTCTCTTGCTTCATTTTTCAATTTTTCAATCATTTTTATCACACCTCGTCTTTATCAAAAAACAGTTCAAAAAACTTCTTCCTTACACTTTTATTATATCACTTTTTCCTACTGTTTTCAAGTGTATTTTATAAAAGATTTTTTCTCAAAGTTGCTCCGTCAAGTGCTGAAAGATATGCAGGGGGAATATCAAAAACGGTCTTGCAGCCGCATACCCCTTCCTTGTTTAATCTGTATGCTGCTCTTGCATAAGCAACTATAACACTTGCTGTAAATTCGGGGTTTGAATCAAGTTTAAGAGAATATTCAATAACGTGCTTTGATTTGCCTCCGTTTGTAGTTCCCGTTCTTAAAACAAATCCACCGTGAGCTATTCCTGAATGATCTCTTATAAGTTCTTCTTCGGAAATAAAATGAACTATAGTATCGTAGTCTGCAAAATAGTTTGGCATCGTCTTTATTTCATTTTCAATTCTTTCCAGATCTTCGCCTTCGTTTGCTACTACAAAACATTCACGAATATGCTTTTCTCTTGTTGTAAGTTCAGGGTTTTCTCCGCTTCTAACCCTATCAAGTGCGCTTTCAACAGGAATCGTGTACTGCTTTGCATTCTTGACTCCGCTTATTCTTCGAATAGCATCCGAATGTCCTTGGCTAACGCCCTTTCCCCAGAAAGTATAGTCTTTTCCGTTAGGCAATACAACGTTACCGTATAAACGGTTAAGCGAGAACATTCCGGGATCCCAACCCACAGAAATAATGCCAACCTTACCGCTTTCTTTTGCAACGTTGTCAACGTTGTCAAAATGCTGAGGTATCTTTGCATGAGTATCAAAACTGTCAACCACGTTAAAATACTTTGCAAAATAAGGAGTCTGTTCAGGCAAATCCGTAGCGCTTCCGCCGCAAATTACAAGAACGTCTATCTTATCCTTGTATTCCTCTGCTTTTGCTATATCCAAAACAGGCACGTTTTCCGTATTTATCTTAACACTCAACGGATCTCTGCGCGTAAAAACGGCAACAAGAGACATATCATTATTTTCTTTAATAGATGCTTCTACCCCTTTTGCAAGGTTTCCGTATCCGACAATTCCTACTCTTATACTCATAATTTCACCTTTCTTTTTGTTTTATCAGATATTTAAATCAATGTATTTTTCACTATTCATATTATTATTCCACACCGAATAAGATGTACAAATCTTTTTTCATACAGGAGGAATTATTTTGAAACCCAAAATAGGCATAACACCCCAATACGACAACTATCTCGGAAACAATAAAATATCTCCTTTTTACGCAAAAGCTATCGAAGAATCGGGAGGCATACCGTTTATTCTGCCTTATACACGAAATCAATCCTTGATTGAAGATTTTGCAGACTCACTTGACGGAATACTCTTCTCGGGCGGAACGAATATCGATCCCAAAAAATACGGTGAAACCTACGACAAAAAATGCGGTAACATCGAATTCGAAAGAGATATATTTGAACTCGCCCTCTGTAAAATCGCAACAGAAAAAGATAAATCCATTTTAGGAATATGCAGAGGTTGTCAGCTTATAACAGTAGCGGCAGAAGGCACTCTTTATCAGCACATTGACGGTCACGGTCAAAGTGAAGATAAACACGTAACGAGCCACTCTGTCTCTATTATTAAAGATACACCTTTGTATAATATTTTGGATGCTGACATAACTGACGTCAACAGCTTTCATCACCAAGTCGTAAAAACGACGGGCAAACTAAAATGCGCAGCCTTAGGCAAAGACGATATGATCGAAGCCGTCTATATGCCCGGAAGCAAATTCCATATAGGTATTCAATGGCATCCGGAACGAATGTATTCAACAAACATCCACGCAAAACTGATCTTCGATGCCTTTATTGATTCTTGTTCGTAAGTTTGGTTAGATCAAGGGCGGGCATTCTTACGTTAATAGCAGATTCTATTATAGATATTTCAGCAGAGTCTTCGTAAAAGACTTCGCCGTCAACCCCATATCTTGTTATATTTCTAACAGTCATTTTACGGCACTGGAAATATTTAAGCAAATGTTTATATTTTTCTCCGACTTCACAGGTAGTTTCATTAACGTGTTTACCCGCTCTGTAATCAGCAACAAGCTTCAAAAACGTCGGTTTGCTCATTTTGTTTATAACCATAGCGTCAAACAAACCGTCGTTTAATACTGCCGCAGGTGCGAATTTAAATCCGCCGCCGCAATATTTACCGTTACCTATAGACGTCATCAAAAACTCACCGTTTTCAACAATTTTGTTTCCGTCCTTGTCAATCATTTCGATTTCAAGTTCTTTTCCGAGTTTTCCTGATAAAACCTTTACAACACCGACAATATATCCCATACTGCCGGAAGTTAAAAAGTTCTTCTTAACCTTATCTGTCTCAACAACAACGTCGCAGTCAAATCCGATGTTTATAGAATTTATACCGTATCTGTCGTTACATTTTAAAATGTCAACTTTACCGACAAACATTTCTTTCTTGGAAAAATTGCGGACAAAATCATTACCCGAGCCCTTAGGGACAACCGAAAGCAAAGACTTTTCTCTCGCTTCTTCCCCTGCCGCCATAATTCCGTTTACGGCTTCGCTGACAGTTCCGTCTCCACCGTATACCGTAAAATGAACTTCGGGATCGCTTTTTAATGTTTCCGTTATGTATCTTTCAAGGTCACGAGACCCTTTCGTCTCATATATCTCAATACTTTTGGGAATATATAAGTGCGCCTTAATCATTCCTGCCGCGGGGTTAAGAATATGAATTCTTCTCATGCTTTACCTCAATGTTCGTTTATTATGAAATATTTGCCTATAATAGAGATATTTTATCACTTTTTTTGACAAAAAGCAATACGGTTTAAATGATTTTTTACATTAATAAGAGAGTAGATGGGCAAAGCCCACGTACTCTATATTGTATTTTTAAAAAAAGACGACATATAATTATATAATCATGTCGTCTTTTTTGCTTTTTGTGTATTAGTTTACTTTGTATCCATTTTGGATCATATACCAAGTTCCGTTTACTTCAACCATACCGTTTATTGATTTGAAGTAACCGTTATTATCAATATAACATTCACCAACGCTGTCTCTTACAAAAGTGTTTGTTAACATTCTGCCGTCAGCACCAAGATAGCACCAACCTTGACTGTCTTGTCTCCAGGCGTTTTTAACTTTGTAACCTTTATTTAGATAATACCAACCGCCATTATACTGTATCCAACGGCTTGTTTCTATAAAATAACCGCCCTTGTCTAAATAACATTCACCAATGCTGTCTTTTACGAAAGTATCTGTCAACATCTTGCCGTCTGAACCTAAATAGCACCAACCTTGACTGTCTTGTCTCCAAGCATTTTTGACCTTGTAACCCTTGTCAAGATAGTACCAGCCACCGTTGTACTGTACCCAACGGCTTGTTTCTATAAAATAACCGCCCTTGTCTAAATAACATTCACCGATTCTGTCTTTTACAAAAGTATCCGTCAACATCTTGCCGTCAGAGCCTAAATAGCACCAGCCTTTACTGTCCTTCTTCCAGGAGTTCTTTACGATCTTATTATTTTCGTAGAAATACCATCCATTATTCTCAAAAATCCAACCGTTTTTAGAATAGCTAAAATGTTTTGTTGCACTGTCCAAAGTCGAATTATTTGAACCTATTGTAATCTTATTCCATTCGTCTTTTGTACCGTCATAATAAATGTCATTTAAACTGTTGCAGTAAAAAAATGCATCTTCACCAATAGAAGTAACACTGTTAGGGATCGCTACACTTGCCAAACCGCTGCAATAGCAAAATGCATCATTCTCAATAGAAGTAACACTGTCCGGAATCACTACACTTGTCAAACCGCTGCAACCATAAAACACTCCGGAATTAATGGAAGTTATCCCATAGGGAATTAGTATACTTGTCAAACTACAACACTCGTAAAAAGCCTCCACACCAATAAAAATAACACTAGTGAGGATTTCTGCATTTGACAAACTACCACATCCGGAGAATGCATACCTACCAATATGAGTAACCCCATTAGGAATTACTACACTCATCAAATTGCTACAGCGTTGAAATGCATTATCCCCAATAGATATAACACCTTCGGGGATTATCACGCTTGTCAATCCGGTACACTTATAGAAAGCCTTGTAACCAATTTCGGTAACAGGATATCCATCAAGAGTAGAAGGAATAACAAGTTCGCCGGATATAGAGGTGTTGCAATCTGTTATTCTAACTTTACCGTTTGATACAGCATACGTCAAATCTCCGTATGTTTCAGCATTAACCGAAAACGTGCTGAATATCATAGAGGACATAATTACTATGATCACAGACAAAAATAATAACGTCTTTTTCATTTGTTTTCTCCTTTTATTTAAAGATACATAAATTTGAATTGATTATACATTATTTGAGTGATTATATCAATTAGTGTAATACATAAATTATTACACTTTTTTATTCAAAATTTAGGTTATAAACAACCTTTTCCGTCAGTCTTCGACTGCCACCTCTCACACAGATAAAGGCTTTAATTTATATTTTTTCTGTTTCAACTATTGTTAGAGTATCGTCTTTTACAGTAAATCTTACTTCAATTCCTGCAAAATTCATACTGTATATTCTGTCGTCGTCTTGGTATGACGGCCTTGGATCTTCTTCTAAACAGGATATTAAAGCTTCTCTCTTTTCAATCGGTACATTCTCTAACAACTGCTCGTCGCATATCACGTTTAAACGGTATCCCGCCTCTTTTTCGGCATATCCGCATTTCGCATCAGGTTTTGAATCGCTGTATGCTAAATACGGTTTTATATCCAATATAGGCGTATTATTTAGCAGGTCTGCACCACCAACTATAAGCTTATATCCGTCGTTTTTGTCATATTCGACGTCAATCAGCTCAACACACGATAGACCTATCGTATTCGGTCGAAATGGTGAACGACTTGCAAAAACGCCCACTCTTTTGTTTCCGCCCAGTCTTGGCGGTCTTACAGTGGGTGACCACTCTTCTCTATGCGACTCCGAGAAATCAAATATGAGCCAAAGATGCGAAAATGTTTCTATCTCTCTTAACGCCTCTTTGTTTCTGTATTCGGGCAAAAACACTATCTTCGCCCTAAGCGAACTAACTCTGCCGCTTTGCCTTGGTATACCGAATTTCTGCTGAAAATCCGTCTTTATATATGCTATGGGCTTATACGTCAAATCCATTCATTCTTCCCTCTTTTGTATCAATATGACTTTACTGTTTCACTTTAACATATTTTTAAAAATATTTCAATAAAAAAATCCCTCGTTTAAGAGGGATTAATTTTGTTATCTTATAACGTTGAACCGAAGTCTGTTACGATTGCCTGACCTGTGATTGCTCTTGATTCGTCTGATGCAAAGAACAAAAGCATATTAGCAAGATCGTCGGGCATACAAGGCTGTACCTTCAAATCGTTGTGCTTCATCATCTGACCAAAAATATCCATATCAAGATTTGCAGGGTTCATTCCTGCAACCATAGGTGTTACGATAGTTCCGGGACAGAGTGTGTTACAACGTACTCCCGTACCTGCAAAACGAAGCGCCGTATGTTTTGTCAAGCCGATAATAGCAGCTTTTGATGCAACGTAAGCTGCGCCGCCTGTTCCGTAATATCCTGCAACAGATGCTACGTTTACAATCGAACCGTAACCCGTCTTTGCCATTTCTGCAGTTACTTCTCTCATCATGATCATAGTACCCTTGGTATTGATATCAATAACCTTGTCCATGTCACTATCTGTAAACTTGTCTATTGCCTTAAGTCCTTCATCAAGAACACCCGCATTGTTTATCAAAACATCAATTTTACCGTATTTTTCAAGAGTCTGTTCAACTACTTTCTTTGCATCCTCAACTTTTGAAATATCACTCGGAATGCAAAGTACGTCTCCGCCTGCCTCGCGAATCTTTGCTGCAACCTCTTCAAGAGGACCAACTCTGCGCGCTGTTATTACAACCTTAGCTCCCTCTGCTGCAAATTTTACTGCAGTTGCCGCTCCAACGCCTGAATTTGCGCCTGTTACAATGGCAACCTTTCCTTCTAAACGATTCATAAAATTTCCTCCGTTTTTGTTAAAATTTATATTAGATTAAAAAATGCTCAATAATCGTATGGGGGATATAATTTATGTGTCATTCCGTGAACCAAATATATGGCTTAATACAAACTCTCGCATCTTTACGTCGTCGCCGCGTCTTACTCTTTTTATGTTTGCTATATGGTTAGCTATTATCAATCCGCTAAGCGCTAACGATATCACAAATACCCAAAAGTTTCTTACCTTCATTCCGTACATAAAAGGAAAAAGTATTGCCGCCGATATCGGTATAGCTACGGTATAATTTACTATAAACATACATATCATCGCTATTAGCAACAGTATTCCAAACAAAACGTAATCCAATGCTAATATTGTACCGCCGAAACTCGCCAAACCTTTGCCGCCCTTAAACTTCATATAAAAAGGATATATATGACCCACTACCGAAAAGGTACCCGCTAATATCCCCGAAAAAACAACTTCTTTAAATAAAATCTGTGCTATTTTAACGGCAAAATATGATTTCGCTATATCAAATATCATAACCATTATACCATATTTTTTGCCAATTACAAGCAGGGTGTTTGTCGCGCCTAAATTTCCCGTTCCGCGATCTCTCAAATCTACTTGCTTCATCTTCGAAATAAATGCCGCAGGATTAATACTTCCGAGCAAATATCCAATTATTATACTCCAAATAATCTCCATACTATCTCCAAAAATTTTATTAACTTTCTGTCTAAAGTTTTTTCGATACTCTTCTATAATATACATTTCAACATAATATTATTATAATAAAACTTATTTTTTACACTGTGTCAAAACTATTATAAATTTGTTAACATTGGAAAAATCAAACATACTTTTAAGTTGCATTTTTATTCACATTCAAATGTATATTGGCATATTTTATTCATTTTTATTGGTCAAAAGTACCGATTTTTATAACTTTATTCAAAATATTCATATTTATTATGTAGAATTATACAAAAACCCTTGATTTTAGTAAAATTAAGTGGTATAGTGTATCTGTAAATATTATACACAATAAGAGAGGTACAATCATTATGAAAAAGATTATCGCATTATTGATGATGCTCGTTCTTGCAACAGCAGTTCTCGCAAGTTGCGGAAGTGCTGCAAACAAACAGAGCGTTGACGCTATCAAGAAGAACGGCGAACTTATCGTTTACACAAACGCAGAATTCCCTCCTTTCGAATATATGTCTGAGGGCAAACCCGTTGGTGTTGATATGGACATCGCTAAAGCTATCGCTGATGAGCTCGGCGTTAAGCTCACTATCGAAAATGTTAAATTCGATACAATCATTTCTTCCGTTCAGTCCGGTAAAGCTTCTATGGGCGCTGCCGGAATCACAGTAACTGACGAAAGAAAAGAATCAGTTGATTTCTCAATTTCTTACACAACAAGTACACAGTACGTTATTCTCCCTGCTGACGTTGAATTTGAAAACATCACATCTCTTAAGGGAATGAAGATCGGTGTTCAGTTGGGTACAACAGGCGACTTCATTATGTCTGATGAAGTAAAGGGTTATAAAGACGACGACGGCAAAGACGTTAAGGGTCTCCTTCAAGATACAGGCGCTGAAGTTATTCCCTACAACAACGCTAACCTCGCTGCAGAAGCTCTTAAGTCAGGCAAAATCCAGGCTGTTGTAATCGACAAGCTCCCTGCTGAACTTATCGCAAAGAACAGTGGCGAAACGCTTAAGGCTATCGAACTCGTTTACGAAGACGGTTCAAACACCGCTGAAGAATACGCAATCTGCGTTGCCAAGGGCAACGATACTCTTCTCGAAGTTGTTAACAAGGTTATCAAAAACCTTATTGACGAAGGCAAGATCGACTCATTTATCGTTGAACACACAACAAACGCTTTGGCTGACTAATTATTTCTTTTAAGATTTATACGAAACTCTACTCTCCCGAGCGCTTTTTAGCGCAGGGAGAGTAGTATTGTAATCACATATTATTTTATAGGTATTATAGGTAGTTAAATGATGCAGTTTTTTGAAAACATAGCCCATCAGTTCGAAAGAACTTTTATCGTTGACAACCGTTATATGTATTTCCTTACAGGATTACAAAACACCATAATAACAGCTCTTGCTGCTACACTTATGGGTATCATTATCGGTGTCATAGTTGCAATTGTTAAAGTTCTACATAAAAAGACGGGCAAACTCACTTTCCTTAATTGGATCTTCGAATTATATACAACAATTATCAGAGGAACTCCCGTTGTTCTTCAGTTACTTATTTCCTACAACTTAATTTTCGTCTTCTCTAACGAGGCTGTTCTTGTAGGTATCTTCGCTTTCGGTATAAATTCGGGCGCTTACGTTTCCGAAATTATCAGAGCAGGTATTATGGCAGTTGACGGCGGTCAAACGGAAGCAGGTCGTTCTCTCGGTCTTTCTCAGCTTCAGACTATGCGTTTGATCGTTTTGCCTCAGGCTTTCAAAAACGTGCTCCCCGCTCTTGGTAACGAGTTTATTGCCCTCTTGAAAGAAACTTCGGTTATCGGTTATTTGGGCGTTATGGACTTAACCAAAGCGGCAGAATCAGTTATAAGCCGTACAGCAAACGTTTACTTCCCTTACCTGACGATAGCTCTTATCTATCTCGTTATGGTTCACGGTTTGTCTAAACTGTTTAATATGCTTGAAAGGAGATTTGCTCAAAGTGATAGAGGTTAAAAATTTATGTAAATCCTTCAACAAGCAGGACGTTTTAAAATCCATTGATTATAAAATCGAAAAAGGCGAGAAGATCGTTATCGTCGGCCCGTCAGGTTCAGGAAAAAGTACTTTCCTTCGTTGCCTGAATATGCTTGAAGTTCCCACTTCGGGCGAAATTTGGTTTGAAGGCATACAAGTCAACGACAAAAAAACAAAGATAGATACTGTAAGACAGAAAATGGGTATGGTTTTCCAACAGTTCAATCTTTTTAATAACAAAAATATACTCGATAACATTACTTTAGCTCCTATAACGTTGAAGCTTCAAACAAAGGAAGAAGCCGAGAAAAACGCTATGGCGCTTTTAGAGAGAATTGGTCTTGCAGATAAAGCCAAAGCATACCCTTCTCAGCTTTCGGGCGGACAGAAACAGCGTGTTGCTATTGTAAGAGCATTGGCTATGAACCCCGACGTTATGCTTTTTGACGAGCCTACCTCCGCTCTCGACCCTGAGATGGTAGGTGAAGTTCTTCAGCTTATGAAAGAACTTGCAGACAGTGGTATGACTATGGTTGTCGTAACTCACGAAATGGGATTTGCAAGAGAGGTCGGCACCAAAATTCTGTTTATGGATGACGGTAAAATTATGGAAGAAGCTACTCCTCAAGAATTCTTCAACAATCCTAAACACCCCAGATTAAAAGATTTTCTTTCAAAAGTTCTATAATACTTAAAATAAATATCCCCCCGTGGAACGGGGGGTATTTCATTTTCGGGCATAGCCCTACCCGATACTGGCGGCGCACAAGTGCGCTTTTTATTGGCCTGCCAGCCATGCAATTGTTATCAGCTACCCGTAAACGGGTCGTGATAAAAGCCTTCCTCCGAGAGGAAGGTGGCACACCGCTGTACCAATATACAA
>JBGVPD010000066.1:0-5023 GCA_045126815.1 Eubacteriales bacterium | reverse complement strand
GCAAAAAAGAGGTCCGCAGGTGTGTGGAATAAATATTTACGCGCGCTATACCTATTCCATATTCGAAGCGGACGCGCCCAGATACCGCAGAAACTCGTTAAAAATTCCGGTTTCTTTCGTCCACCGACAACGTCCCGTTCGATGGCACTTTACGCATCAAGGCTACTCAACTTTTGTTGCAAGTATTATACTGCTTTTTTTGAAAAAAAGCAAGCGTTTGAATTCGCTATTATAAAATTGTTTTGTGAAAATTATCACGGCGACGAAATAGATCGTCGCCGTTTATAAGACATTAATTCTTCACTGCTTTTTTGGCGAGGTGCTCTTCTCTGGCACTTTTTCTTCCGTCAGCATTAATATCCCCCGCCTTAGTAAGCGCCACCTTTGTAAGAAATGGTCCAACAATTTCATAAACCAAAACAGCAAATAAAGTAATATTTCTCACTATAGCTCCATCCGGACCAAGTTCCATCGCCTTTATCGCCATACCCAATGCTACACCTGCTTGCGGCAGTAATGTTATACCAAGATATTTTGTTATATTAGAATCGCACTTCATTAGTCTTGCACTAATTCCTGCACCAAAATATTTCCCGATCGAACGAGATAAAATATAAACAATACCAATAATAACAACAAGAATATCAGAAAAGACGGAAAGTTCTAACCCGGCGCCACTAATCACGAAAAATAAAATAAGTATTGGTGTTGTCCATCTATCCGCTCTTTCCATTAGTTCCTCTGAAACGTCACAGGCGTTGCAAAATACGGTTCCCAACATCATACATGCAAGAAGCGACGAAAAAGAAATGTGTATTGCACCTATCTGAAATTCAAGACAAGACAAACCAACCGTCATCATTACAAATGTTACTGATACCGCCATTCGCTTGGAACGAGAATGAAAATACTTTTCACATATTGTAAATAAAAATCCCATCACAAAGCCTAAAGCTAAAGATAGAATCACCTCAAGCAACGGCTCAAGCACCATTGATAAAACATTTATATATCCAAGGCTAATTGTTTTTGCCGCGCCAAAAGATATTGCAAAAACCACAAGCCCTACTGCATCATCTAATGCAACGACTGGTAAAAGCACATCTGTAACAGGCCCCTTTGCTTTATATTGCTTTACAACCATCAAGGTCGCTGCTGGCGCCGTTGCTGTTGCAACAGATGCCAAAACAATGGCCGCCGATAAAGATAATTTGTTCGGTATAATAAAATGAAGAGTTATTAGAATCGCGTCCACTACCAGCGTAGTAAACAATGCTTGAAACACTCCTATAACCGTAGCCTGTTTCCCAATCTTTTTTAATTGAGCCAGACGAAATTCGTTTCCCATTGCAAACGCTATAAAACCAAGTGCTAAATCTGAAATTAATTCAAATTCCTTAACCTGCGTTCTCGTTATACCTAACCCGGGTACGCCAAAACTTCCAAGAACAAATGGACCTACTAATACCCCAGAAATTAAATAAGCCGTTACCGCAGGTAATTTGACCTTTTTTGCCAGCCTTGATAAAAGCAGTCCTGCAAGCAAAGCAATGGATAAACTAAGAAAAATACTTGCCGTTTGAGTCATAAAACACACCTTCTTTCAAATGAATTTGATTTCAGGAGTTAATCAATTAGATACAAGGGTATTTTTTCTCTTTTAGAATCTAATTCGGTTGAGCTCTATCCGTCATTTATATTATATTGTTTTATCAAAATTTTATATACTCGCTTATTGTTTTAGTATACCTACCAAAAATCAAACGTTATTTAACGTTTACCGTAAGCTCTCCGTTTATAACGTCAAGCAAAAGTACGTCGTTAGGTTTTAAACTTCCAGCCACTATCTTTTTAGCAATAAGCGTTTCAACGTTAGATTGAATAAATCTCTTAAGCGGACGAGCGCCAAATACCGGATCGTATCCAGCAGAAACTATCTGTTCAATCGCTTCTTCGCTTATTTCAAGATGGAGTTCTTTTTCTTCCAAACGAGATTTTAATCCTTTTAACAACAACCCGACTATTTGTTTGGTTTCGGTTTGTGTGAGTGGTTTATAGAATACGATTTCATCAAGACGATTCAAGAATTCAGGACGGAATTGCGTCTTCAAAAGTCTATTTACTTCATTTTTAGCGTCCTCGGTAATTTCACCCGTATTCTCATTTATTCCTTCCAAAATATATGAAGAACCAAGGTTAGACGTCAAAATGATAATGGTATTCTTGAAATCTACCGTTCTACCTTGAGAATCCGTAATACGACCATCATCCAAGACTTGCAGTAAAATATTGAAGACGTCGGGATGTGCTTTTTCAATTTCATCGAAAAGTACAACGGAATACGGTTTACGTCTAACAGCTTCCGTTAATTGTCCGCCTTCATCATACCCTACATATCCCGGAGGCGCACCAATCAAACGAGAAACGCTAAACTTTTCCATATATTCGGTCATATCAAGTCGAATAATGTTCTTTTCATCGTCAAAAAGCGTCTTAGCCAAAGTTTTGGCAAGTTCCGTCTTGCCGACACCCGTAGGTCCCAAGAACATAAACGAACCAATAGGACGGTTAGGGTCTTGTATACCCGCTCTCGAACGTATAATCGCTTCGCTTACTTTCTTTACCGCCTCATCCTGACCAATGACTCTCTCGTGCAAAATATCTTCTAAATTAAGCAATTTACTCTGCTCGCTTTCTACCAGCTTCGATACGGGGATTCCAGTCCATTTCGATACGATTTTTGAAATTTCTTCCTCCGTTACTTTATCGTGAAGCATCGTAGTAGCTTTAACGCTTGCAGACGCTTTCTCAGCATCTTCTAATTTTTTCTTTAACTCGGGAAGTTTACCGTATTTTAATTCAGCCAACAAATTGAGATTATATTCTCTTTCTGCACGTTCAATATCACTATTAACCTTCTGGATTTCTTCACGAAGAGCTTGGACTTGAGATATCGTCGATTTTTCTTGATTAAGTTTCTCTTTCATTTCGTCGTAATTTTTACGAAGCACGGAAAGCTCGTCCTGCAACGTTCTTAAACGATTTTGCGATAAAGAATCCGTTTCCTTTTTAAGCGCCGCTTCTTCAATCTCAAGTTGCATAATTTTACGTGCAACGTCATCCATTTCCGCCGGCATACTGTCTATTTCCGTTTTGATCATAGCGCACGCTTCATCAATAAGGTCAATAGCTTTATCCGGCAAGAATCTATCGCTTATATAACGATTTGAAAGGGTTGCTGCGGCGATTATAGCGTTGTCTTGAATTTTAACACCGTGATATACCTCATAACGTTCTTTAAGTCCACGAAGAATAGAAATGGTATCCTCTACCGTAGGCTCGTTAACCATTACCGGCTGGAAACGACGCTCTAACGCAGGGTCTTTTTCAATATACTTCCTATACTCATCCAAAGTCGTCGCACCGACACAGTGCAATTCGCCTCTTGCTAACATAGGCTTTAATAAATTACCCGCATCCATTGCGCCGTCCGTTTTACCCGCACCGACTATTGTATGAAGTTCGTCTATGAAGAGTATAATATTCCCTTCCGATTTTTTAACCTCAGAAAGAACGGCTTTCAAACGTTCTTCGAACTCGCCCCTGTATTTCGCACCGGCAATCAAGGCGCCGATATCAAGTGAGAACAGTTTACGATTTTTTAAACTATCCGGTACGTCGCCCTTCATTATACGAATAGCCAATCCTTCGGCGATTGCCGTTTTACCAACGCCCGCCTCACCGATTAGAACAGGGTTATTCTTGGTCTTACGAGAAAGAATCCTTACTACGTTTCTTATTTCTTCATCTCTACCGATAACAGGGTCTATTTTGTGCTGTTTTGCTCTCTCTACAAGGTCCGTCCCGTATTTATTCAAAACGTCGTATGTGGATTCTGGATTATCGCTGGTAACTCTTGCATTGCCACGAATTTGCATAAGAGCCGACAAAAAATTATCCTTCGTGATCCCGTTATCTTTTAAGATAAGCGAAACTTCTTTGGAAGGTTTCTCAATGATACCGTACAACAAATGTTCAACCGATATAAACTCATCCTTCATTTCTTTTGCTTTTTTCTCTGCAAAATTCAATACTTCAGATAAGTCTTGAGAAATATATTCTCCGCCTTTCCCTTGCACTTTTACAAGTTTATTAATAGCAGATTCAATATCTTCTACCGTTTTCTTGGAGGGAACACCCATTTTCTCAATTACTCTTGCGCATACGCCTTCTTCGTCCGTTAAAAGGGCGTGCAAAAGGTGAAGCGAAGTAATTTGTTGGTTTCCATTTTCATTTGCCAACGCAGTTGCAGCATTTAACGCTTCAATTGATTTTTGTGTAAATTTTTCAGCATTCATAAACTATACCTCCTTTAGTTTATATTATTATTTCTCTATCAAACAATTCATTAAACCTCTTTTCTACCAAGGTAAAGGCTACCTTCTCATCGTCTTGATTAGACAAGAAAATATTTAAGAGTTCATTAAAGTTTTTTACATACTCAGTTATTAATTCGGCTAATTGTTGCGTTGTAAGTTCTACATTTGGGAAATCTAATACCCTAATAAACTTAATACCGTTGAATTCATATTGCGCGTTAGGATTATAATATCTTTTTTCAAGTATCGTAAATAATTGATAAAAAGCATTTACCAAACTGGTTAAAGTGGGATTTTGTGTTCGCAGGGTTATTTTTAATTGTCCTAAATAGTTGGAATGAGGGAAAAGTTCTACATTATACTTAATCGCAGGATTATATCGATAAGGTAACGCCGATAAAATCGAAGCCATATAGCGTGAAGGCTCTTCTAAAAATCTCATCATATCGCCTTCTCCAATCAATCTTTCTATTTCATCAAATAAATTATTAGCACGAATTACAGGCGTTTCATAAGAAACTGCCTCTGCTAATATTTTTTCTATCATGTGGGACCTGCTACATTCGTTAACTCTCGCCAATTTATCTACAAGTTCTACTACATCGTCATTTAATACCAAACTATAAACTGATTTTGACATACCC
>JBGVPD010000065.1:0-13090 GCA_045126815.1 Eubacteriales bacterium | reverse complement strand
GAGCCTGCGCAACGTAACAGTTTGCTCTAATTCAAATGTTACGCACTCTCCTTCAGTCAGCTTCGCTGACAGCTCCCTCCGCAGGGAGCCTTTATCACAATCATTCTGCTCTATCTCTTCATTTGCTTCCTATTCATCGGCTTAGCCTTTACTGAACCACACAGACTTTTAGCGTGGTTTTCCCGATACAACAAAAAAACCCAAAAGTTTTGGGGTTTTTCTGTTTTATACCAATGTATCAATATAGTTCAAAAGGTCATTAAAATTGCCTGAATTGTAACGTGATATATCTTTATTTTCGGTGTTTATCAGACAGTCTTTAAGTAAAAACACCTTAATACCAACGTTTTCGGCAACCATATCCTCGGATACGTCGTTTCCAACCATAAGACATTCGTCAGCCGAAAGTTGAAGCTTTTCCAATATCTCTTTGTAATAATCTTCGCTCGGTTTGCAGTATTTTGAGTTTTTGTATGAAGTTACAAATTCAAAATCGTCTTTTTCAACCCCTGCCCACCTCATTCGGCTGAATATTGCTTCTTCAGGAAAAATAGGTTTCGTGGCAACGACCATTCTTAACCCTTTTTTCTTTATTTCCTTAACAGCCTTCGCCGCTTCGGGAACATAAGAACAATATTCCTTCAAACTCTCAAATTCATTTAAATAAAAATCGTCAAGCAACCACCTATGTTCTCTTGATTCAACACCGAAAACGCTCTCATAGGTATTAAAAAACACTTCTTCGTTTAAATTTTTTCCGTTATTTTTTTCAACGGCAACAACACCTTGCCATATAGTTTCAACCAATTTTTTCGGATCATATCCGTATGGCATCAGTTTCATTGAAAGTAATTTAAAATATTGTTTAAAAAACACATTCAGATCCATAGGCAACAAAGTACCGTCAAGATCAAACAATACAGCTTTTAGTTTCATATAATTTAATCCTAATTAAACGTCTATTTTATCGTACGACTTGCATATTTTTTCTAAATTGGAGCTTATGAGATCAAGCGACTCGTAGAATATCTTTCTGTTTGCATCGGTCAATCCTTCGCTGACAGTATTAAGTATGTTATCAATTTTACATACCAATTTTTTAGCTATATCTTTTCCCTTTTCGGTAAGCTCAATGTGCGCTCTGTATCTTTTGGTAGAATTTGACGAATACGAAACGTACCCCTCTTTCTGAAGTTGAAGTATCGATCTTGACACGGCAGCTTTGTCTTCATCACATATTTCGCAAAGCTGTGTTGCAGTCAAACTTCCCTCTTTGTATATGTAGTAAAGGCAGGACACGTGTGGGCTTTTCAGGTTGTATTCCGCCATTTCTTCAGCCTTTATTCTTTGAATACTTCTCCTGATCTTTGTCATGGAAATAGTAAATTTTTTAAATCTTTCTTCCATATATACACCTTTTAGCACACTTTATTCGGCAACGAAAATATAGGGATATACTTCTTGACCGCCGTCAACAAAATATACTTCAGCCGAAGGATATTTTTCTGCCAAAAATTCACTTAAAGCAGTACATTCATCGGCATTATAGTCTTTTCCGTTAAATACGGTAAGCATAAACTTATCTTCTTTATCAAGGAGAATTGATGCAAGTTTCTTTACGGCTTCAAATCTCTCGCCTTCAGATACCACGATCTCTTTATCGACTATTCCGATAGTATCACCCATATTTATGTGTACGCCGTTCATATCCGCATTACGAATTGAAGGAGAAATGTAACCTGCAGTAACTCTAAGCATAGCTTCGGTCATACCGTCAATTATTTCATTTACATCTTCGCTTTCAAAAGATGCCGATGACAATGCTACGTAACCCGTACCGATATTCTTGCTCGGAATTACGTGAACTTTGGCTTTCTTATATATTTCCGCCGACTGCTGAGCCGCCATTATAATATTACCGTTATTCGGGAACACGAATATATTTTCAGCCGATACCTTTTCAAAAGCATCAAGAAAATCGTGAGTTGAAGGGTTTTGTGTCTGGCCGCCCTGAACTATAGCATCAGTACCGAGTTCCATAAATAAACTTTCAATACCGGGGCCGTTAGTTACCGCTACCACACCGTATTTTTTTGCAGGAACCTCAGGCTTTTCTTCTTTTCCTTTATCCCCTGCTTCGTTTTGCTTTTTATCCTCAAGCTCGGTATGCTGTAAAGACATATTTTCGATCTTAACTGTCAAAAATTCACCAAACGTACGGCACTTTTCAAGCACTTTTTCGGGAGTAAGCGTGTGAACGTGAAGTTTTACAATACTCTCGGTTTTAAAAGCAACGACAGAGTCGCCGACCGATGCCAAGAATGATTTTAACTCTTCAATATCAAAAGCATCAATGTCCGTCTTACTGTTCTGAAGCTGTACCAATAATTCCGTACAGTATCCGTACTCCATAACACTGTCGGGACCAAATGCATTAGTATCAACTGTTTTAACTTTGGGCGCATCACTTTTAGGTGTATCGTCCTTTATCTGTTCTCCGTTAAGAACACGGTTAAATCCATCCATAATGTAGAAAAGTCCCGCGCCGCCGCTGTCAACAACGCCAGCCTCTTTTAATACAGCCAAAGCCTCGGGTGTTCTTTCAAGAGATGCGTACATCTCTTTAACAAGATCCCCGAACAAAGTTCTTATCGTACTGTTGGGATTTATACGCTTTACTGCATATTCAACAGACTCACGCGCAACGGTAAGAATAGTACCTTCGGAAGGATTCATAACAGACGTATACGCCTGCTCAACACCCTTTTGGAGAGCTTTTCCCATCGTTAAAACGTCAGCTTTATCGGATTTTTGAAGTCCTTTTGAAAAACCTGCAAAAAACTGCGACAAAATAACGCCCGAGTTACCTCTTGCCCCCAAAAGCATACCGTGAGATATCGCTTTCATTACTGCCGCAATATCGTCGGAATCCATATTTTCAACCGCCGCGATACCGCTTTCTATAGTCATTCTCATATTGTCTCCCGTATCACCGTCAGGTACGGGGAAAACGTTAAGCTTATTGACTTCATCTGCCTTTGAGCGAAGTCTTGCTGCGCCTCCGAGCGCCATTTTCTTTAACAAAAATCCGCCTATTGATTTCAGGTCTTTTGAGTCACCGGATTTCGCCGATGTTTTTTTCTTTTTTTTCAACATAGGATAGAACCTCTACCTTTAATTATTTATGTTTAATGAGTATTTTTATCTTTCATTTGCTACAAAGAAAAATGCAAGTACACCGGGACCTGTGTGTGCTCCGATAACAGGACCGACGTCGGTGATTAGTTCGATATCAACACCGTGTTTTTCTTTTATAATAGATGCAAGATATTCTGCATCTTTCATACAGTCGCCGTGCGAAATAAACAAACTTCCCTCTTTCTTGTTTTGCGCAAGTTCGTCATACTTATTGGCAAGGGCTTCGACTGCTGTTTTTCTGCCCCTTACCTTTGTTATATTGATAAGATGTCCTTCATTATCCACGTGCATAACGGGTTTAATTCCCATAACGTTACCAACGAAAGCAACGGTAGGACTTACTCTTCCGCCCCTCTTAAGATACATAAGATCGTCAACGGTAAACCAATGGCTGATATTTAATTTCAGATCCTCTGCAAATTTTGCCGCTTCTTCAATAGATGCGCCCTCGTTTTTCTTCTTTACGGTCAAGTATATCAAAAGACCTACTCCAGCTGATGCCGCTAAAGTATCAACGGTTATAACCTTTCTATCGGGATATTTTTCTTTAAGCTGTTCTGCTGCAAGTCTTGCAGAATTATATGTGGTACTAAGTCCTGATGAGAAGCCGAGATAAAGGATATCTTTACCCTCTGCCAAAATTTTTTCAAACGCTTGAGAAAAAGTCTCAACGTTAACAGCAGCAGTTTTTGCAACACCGCCCTCACGCATTCTGTCATAGAAATCTTTCGAAGGCATATCAAAATTCGAGTATTCTCTGTCATCACCGTCAAATCTGAAAACAAGACTGCAGAATGATACTCCCCACTCTTGTAATTTTTCCGGTTTTATATCACAAGCCGAATCAGCAAATATAACGTATTCGTTCATTTTAAACTCCTCTCTCCGACAACCGTCGTACATAGTATAAGTAATTGGTTAAACATATTCCATATTATACCACCAAGATGTTGTATTGTCAACAAGTTTCCGTGTTTTAGTTAACAATATAATATACATTTTTATTTAATTTTATATTTTATTCGGCATAAGATTGAATTATGCGACCGGAAGTGTTATACTGTAACTAATATAACAAATTGGAGATATGTAATGGTAATATCAAATAACAAACTAAAAAGGCTCATTGTAGCTTTCAATATAGTTTTAGTGTTGGCATTTTTAGCGGCTGTTGTTATACCTGTTCGCTTTGAAAAAGCAACATTTTTATGCTCGGTAACCTTTCGTACTGTCTCGGCTCTGTATTTTTTATTTTACGTTTGGTTTATAATGCAAAACAACAAGACGGTATTAAAAATCGTTATATCCGTTTTGCCTTCTTCTTTGTTTGTTTCTTGCTTTTTTAAAACGGCAAAGACTGTAAATGTAATTGATAATTTAGCACTTGTTATGCTTTTTGTACTGCTCGTTTGGTCAATAATGAAAAAACGTTGTATATATTTTTCGTCAATCGTATTTACATATTTTCTTATTCAAACAAGTACGTATGCCGAGAAAATTATACTTTTTGAAAACAAAACGGTATATATAATTGCAATAATCGACGCCGTTTTGTGTACCGTACTGGCAGTGTTTATTCATAAGAAAAAGTATGTTAACTACACTGTAAAATCTACAGCTGTTAAACTTATTATATTATGCGTTATTTTTGCAGTAACGAATTATACGTCTTTTGTTATATACAAGAATATGAACTATGCACTTAATACAAGCAAACCGTCTACCGAACAAATGATCGTTGAAGACAAAGAGGTGCGCTATTCAAAAAAATTAACCGACGAATGTTATTATTTGATCGTGTATTATAACGATAAAACCATATCTCTTCAAGTCGGTAAAGACGACTATGAACACTACTCCCCCGGAGACAAGTACCCACTGAATGTATACACAGGAATTTTGAAACAGAAATATTATATGTGTTAGAAATTTGCATACGGTAATTCTTTCCGTTAAATACTGATTTTTATTATTTAGTTTATATTTATAAATAGATAAAAAATCTTGATTTATTCGGTTTTTAATGTTATAATTTTATGTTGGTAATACATATCGAAACAAATGCAGAGATTTTGATAAACAAAACGATTTTTAACTTAAATAAATACAAAGAAAACGAAGAGGTAAAACATCATGCTTAAGATCACAGTTTGTATTGGAAGCTCATGCCACATTAAAGGCTCACGTTTGGTAGTTGAACAGCTTAAAAAATTAATTGCAGAAAACAATATAGGCGATAAAGTTGAACTAGGGGGCACTTTCTGTATGGGAAAATGTCAGCAGGGCGTATGCGTGACAGTTGATGAAGTTTTCCATTCAGTTACTCCCGAAAACGTAAATGAGTTCTTTTCAAAAGAAATTCTTGAAAGGGTGTAAAAATGTTTTTCGTCCAGATCTGTGTAGGCTCATCTTGTCACTTGAAGGGTTCGCAAGAAATCGTTGAGCTTTTTGAAAATGCGATCAAAGAATATAATATCGAAAACGAGGTAATTCTTTCAGGAAGCTTTTGCATCGGAAAATGCAATCGCGTCGGTGTTACCGTTCAGATAAATGAAGATATCCACGTCGGTATAACAAGAGAAAATTTCAGAGAATTTTTCAAGACCAATATACTTGACGTTATCGAAAAAGAAAGAGGGTAAAAAATAATGGCAAACTGTTTGACTCTCAAAAAATCAAACTGTAAAAACTGTTATAAGTGCATTCGCCACTGTCCTGTTAAGGCAATTCGCTTTTCGGGAAACCAAGCCCATATAATCGGAAACGAATGTATTTTGTGCGGTCACTGTTTTGTCGTTTGTCCGCAGAACGCAAAAGAAATAGTTGACGGAAGAGAAAAGGTTCGCGTACTACTCCAAAGCGGATCTCCCGTTATTGTCAGCTTAGCTCCTTCTTTTATTGCCAACTATGAAGATATAGGAATCAACTCTATGCGCCAAGCTTTGAAGCAACTTGGTTTTTACGACGTTGAAGAAACAGCTGTCGGCGCTACGATGGTTAAAAAAGAGTATGAACGTATGCTCCGTGAAGAAGAAAGAGATATAATTATCACTTCTTGTTGCCACTCGGTAAATTTGCTTATTCAAAAACAGTTCCCCCAATGTCTTGAATATTTGGCAGACGTTATGTCTCCTATGCAGGCGCATTGTGCTGACATCAAGAGAAGAATCCCCAATGCAAAAACAGTATTTATAGGTCCTTGTGTTGCGAAGAAAGACGAGGCAGAATACTACGAGGGTATAGTTGATGCAGTTCTTACTTTTGAAGAACTTACAAACTGGCTTAAGGACGAAAATATTGAACTTGCAAAAGAAATCGACAACACAAATGAAAGCCGCGCTCGTTTCTTCCCTACAACCGGCGGTGTTCTTAAAACTATGACGGAAAAACTTCCCGATTATACATACCTCGCTATCGACGGTGTTGAAAATTGTATTGCCGCTTTGAAAGATATTGAAAGCGGAAAAATACACAAATGCTTTATTGAAATGTCTTCTTGTGTAGGAAGCTGTATCGGTGGTCCCGTTATGGAAAAATATCACAGCACGTCTCCTATTAAAGATTACGTTACCATCAACAATTATGCCGGAGAACGCGACTTTAACGTTGATGAAGCATCTTCAATGAATCTTAAGAAGCATTTTACAGCAATTGAACGTAAACTTCAGCCCCCTACCGAAAACGAGATTATGGCCGTTCTTCGCCAAATGGGTAAATTTAAAGCCGCTGACGAGCTTAACTGCGGTTCTTGCGGATATAACACTTGCAGAGAAAAGGCCGTTGCAATTATTCAAGGTAAGGCAGAAATCTCTATGTGTCTTCCCTTCCTTAAGGACAAGGCTGAAAGCTTTTCCGATACGATTGTTGAAAATACGCCCAACGGACTTATTGTTCTTAACGAAAATCTTGAGGTTCAGCAAATTAATAACGCTGCCCGTAAGATCATGAATATCCGCGAAGCATCGGACGTTCTCGGAGAAAGCGTTATTCGTATTCTTGATCCCACTCCCTTTGTACAGGTAAGAGACAGCGGTATAAAAGTTCGCGACCAACGCACGTATCTTGCAGAGTACAAGAAATATATTGAACAAACAGTCGTTTACGACTCGGAATCACGTATGCTTATTGGTATTATGCGTGACATAACCGCAGAAGAATCCGACAGAGAAAAGAAAGCCAGACTTAACAAGCATACTGTTGAAGTTGCCGATACCGTAGTTGAAAAACAGATGAGAATAGTTCAGGAAATTGCATCTTTGCTCGGAGAAACAGCCGCTGAAACCAAGATTGCTTTAACAAAATTAAAGGAGTCTATCGATGATGAATGATTTATGTGCAGATATTGGATATAAAAGCATTAATCACGTAGGTGAAGAGCTGTGCGGTGACCACGTAGACGTTGTTGAAGAAAATGAAAATTCGACAGTTATCGTACTCGCTGACGGTCTGGGTTCAGGAGTTAAGGCGAGTATTCTGTCAACACTTACTTCCAAGATCATATCCACGATGATGGCGGCAGGCCTGCCTATCGAAGAATGTGTTTCCACGATCGCAGCAACGCTTCCCGTTTGTTCGGTCAGAGGAGTTGCATATTCCACTTTCACTATCATACATATTCAGAACAACGAATTAGCCGAGATCATTCAATACGATAACCCTCACGTTATCGTAATAAGAGAATTCGATCAGTATGATTACCCAAAGACCGAAATGAATATCGGCGGTAAAAAAATATATAAATCTACCATACAACTGCAGGAAGGCGACGTATTTATCGCTATGAGTGACGGTTGCCCTCACGCAGGTATGGGCGGTAAATACAACTTCGGCTGGAGACGGGAGGATATTGCAGATTATATGCAAACTCTTGTTATAGGCGGATATACAGCGAAAAATCTTTCTACAATGCTTGTCGATGAATGTGATAACCTATACGGTCGCAAACCGGGTGATGACACGACGTGTTGCGTTGTAAAGATACGCAAAAGAGAGCCTATGAATATTTTATTCGGCCCTCCGTCAAACCGCGACGACGCCGACCGTATGATGTCACTTTTCTTCTCAAAAGAAGGTAAGCATATTGTCTGCGGAGGTACGACGTCATCTATCGCCGCAAAGTATCTTAACAAACCCGTTCAGGTAAGCTTGAATTTTGAACAAAGCGATATACCGCCTATTGCTCATATAGACGGTGTCGATCTGGTAACAGAGGGCGTTATTACGATGAACAAGGTTATTCAGTACGCCAAGGATTACCTCGGAGAAAACGAGCTTTACGAGGATTGGAATTTCAAAAAGGACGGCGCATCAATGATCAGCCGACTGCTTTTTGAAGAAGCAACAGATATTAATTTCTACGTCGGAAAGGCAGTAAACCCTGCCCACCAAAACCCCGATCTACCTATTAACTTTAATATAAAAATGAATTTAGTTGATGAGCTTTCCGATTGTCTTAAAAAAATGGGAAAACGAATTAAGGTAAGTTATTTCTAAAAATAAGGAGAACGACAATGAAGAAAAAAATAACAATTATCGGCGCAGGTTCGGTCGGCGCTACGACCGCGTTTGCTTTACTGTCAAGAGGCGCGGCTTCAGAAGTAGTTTTGATAGACATTAATACCGAAAAGGCGCTCGGAGAGGCACTTGATATAAAACAGGCAACGCCTTTTATCGACAACTGCGATATTTATGCGGGAAGTTATCGTGATGCGGTTGATTCCGATGTTGTGGTTATCACGTCCGGTATAGGAAGAAAACCCGGACAAACCCGTCTTGAACTCGTACAGACGAACGTTAATATTATAAAGTCAATTTCCTCTGAAATCGTTAAGTATGCTCCGAATGCAATTTATATTCTCGTTTCGAACCCAGTTGACATTCTTACTTATGCATTTTTGAAATATACGGGACTTCCCAAAAATCAGGTAATGGGAACCGGAACAGTATTAGATACACTCCGTCTCCGTACACGCCTTTCCGAGATCTATAACGTAAACAAGCAACAGGTCCACGCAAACGTTCTCGGTGAGCACGGCGATACCTCTTTCGTTGCATGGTCAACAGCAACAATAGCAGGTGTTCCTTTGGACGAATATCAGCAGTCAATTGCAAATCCCTCAAATATTCCTACCGAGTATACTCACGATGAAGTTGAGAGTTACGTAAAGAAATCGGGCGGAAAAATTATTGCACGTAAAGGCTGTACCGTTTACGGTATTGGTATGTCTACCACACATATCGTTAAAACGTTGGGCGGTAACTCGGAAACAGCACTTACCGTATCTTCACTCCATGAGGGTGAATATGGTATAAACGACGTATGTTTAAGCTCACTCTCTTTGATAGATTCCAAAGGTGTAAAATCAATTATTACACAGAAATTGACAGACGAAGAATTAAAAAGAATGTACGAGTCCGCAGAAGCTCTTAAGGCTGTAATCAAGAGCGCGGGAATTTAAGGAGTTATATGAGAAAATTTGATACGAAAGTACAATATTTGAAATATAAGGTCTTACGTGAAGTGGCAAGACACGCTTGGAATGACACGTTGCTTGAAAAGATTATGGATATCCCCGAGCAAATAATTCCGGGTAATCAACCTACTATGCGCTGTTGTGTATACAAGGAAAGAGCTATCCTCGGTGAAAGAGTTAAACTCGCTATCGGCGGAGATAAAAATAACCCCAATACAATTGAGGTTATCGAAATTGCCTGCGACGAATGTCCCGTAGGCGGATTTGAGGTTACTAACGCCTGCCGCGGATGTCTTGCGCACCGTTGTGAAGACGTTTGTAAATTCGGCGCTATATCTTTCGACCATAACCACGTAGCGCACATCGATAAGACGAAATGTAAAGAATGCGGCGCTTGCGCAAAGGTCTGCCCCTTTACAGCAATCGTAAGCCGTAAACGTCCTTGCCAGAATGCTTGTAAGGTCAAAGCAATATCTATGAACAACGAGAAAGCTGCGGCTATTGATAACTCAAAATGCATACAATGCGGCGCTTGCGTATACCAGTGTCCTTTCGGCGCAATTATGGACAAATCGTACATAATCGATGCTATTAATATACTTAAGAAGAGTGAACGTAATAACCCTAACGGAGAACATAAAGTTTACGCTTTGGTTGCACCCTCGATCTCCAGCCAGTTCTCTTATGCAAAACTAGGTCAGGTGATTACAGGACTTAAGCAACTCGGATTCCACGACGTAATTGAAGCGGCGCTCGGTGCAGATATGGTTGCGATGGCAGAAGCAAAAGAATTATCTGAAAAAGGTATTTTGACAAGCTCTTGCTGTCCCGCCTTCGTTCAATACATTAAGACTGCTTTCCCCAACCTTGCACAGCACATCTCGCACAACCTGTCACCTATGGCACTCCTTGCAAAATATATTAAGGATACAACTCCCGGTGCGAAGGTTATATTTATTGGTCCTTGTACTGCAAAGAAAGCCGAAGCTCAGCTTGAACAGGTTAAACCTTATGTTGATACGGTTTTGACGTTTGAAGAGCTTCAGGCGTTATTTGACAGCCGCGACCTCGATCTTTCTGCACTTGAAGAAGGCGTACTTGATAACGCTTCCTATTTTGGACGTATATTTGCAAGAAGCGGTGGATTGTCAGATGCCGTAGCACAGGCGTTAAAAGAACAAGATATTGACTTTAACGTTAAACCCGTAGTTTGCGACGGTATCGAAGAATGCCGTATGGCGCTTCTAAAATTAAACAAGGGTGTTTTAGACGGTAACTTTATTGAAGGTATGGCTTGTATCGGCGGTTGTATAGGCGGTGCAGGTTGCTTAACACACGGTGAGAAAAACAAAGCCGAAGTTGACAAGTATGGACGAGAAGCACTTGAAAAGACTATTGGAGATGCTATTTCTATTCTCAAGTAAATATTTATCCGGTTAATTTAATTTAAAAGCCGAATGGACAAATTCCATTCGGCTTTTTGTATCTAATCTTTAAATAAAAAAACACAAAACTATCCTTCTAAAAAAATTGACATTACACCCAATTCGTGCTACAATTGCAGGAGTAAATATACGTCTTTGAAAGGAAGGACAATATGAAAAAGTCAAACGCATGGGCACTTTTGCCGATCGGCATTTTTATTGTGCTGTATTTAGGGTTAGGAATTACATTTGAATATATTTTGAAAATTCCTATGGGATTTTATAAGATTCCCATTGTGGTAATCTTTTTGGTCTCTCTGCTTGTGGCTTGTCTGCAAAACAGAGAATTAAACTTTGACAAGAAACTTACACTGATGGGACAAGGCGTGGGAGATAAGAATATTATCACTATGCTATTGATCTTTCTTATGGCAGGTGTTTTCGTAGGCGTAGTCGGACGAAACAGCGCTGAAAGCGTTGCATATTTTATGCTTTCCATCGTTCCGCCCCGATTTGCAGTCTGCGTGATATTTATCGTTAGTTGTTTCGTTTCTACCGCTATGGGTACATCGGTCGGAACCATTTCACTGCTCACTCCTATCGCTGTGGCAATCTCAACAACTTCGGGATTTTCTCTCCCTCTTTGCATAGGTACGGTTGTAGGCGGCGCTATGTTCGGCGACAATCTGTCCTTCGTATCCGATACCACTATCGCTGCCTGCAACGGTCAGGGGTGCGCTATGAAGGATAAGTTCCGAACGAACTTTGCAGTTGTCCTTCCTGCCGCTATCGTAACGCTTGGACTTATTCTCGCACTTTCTTTAAAAGCGGATATTAAGCCTTTAGGAACTATGTCATATAATCTCATTCAAATTATTCCCTACCTACTGGTGTTAATCGGTGGTATCATAGGAATTAACGTATTCGTTACCCTTTTGATCGGTATATTTACGGGATGCGTAATTATGCTTGGAACGGGAGCTGTGGGCTTTACTTCGTTGCTCGAGAGCGTAGGCAGCGGCGTTTCAGGTATGTTCGAGACATCAATGGTTGCTGTATTGGTGGCAGCCCTCTGCGCACTTATTCGTGAGGCTGGCGGATTCCAGGCATTACTTAACGGTATACGCCGTGTATTCCGAGGCAAAAAAGGCGGACAGTTGGGCATAGGACTTCTCGTGGGACTGATGGATATATCAACTGCCAACAATACCGTAGCGATTGTAATGGCAAACCCCATAGCTTCAGAGATGGCAAAGGAATATAATATTTCTCCCCAAAAGACCGCTTCGATCCTCGACACGTTCTCGTGTATATTCCAAGGTATACTCCCCTACGGTGCACAGATGCTGGTAGCTCTGTCTACGGTCAGCACGATGGGATTACAGCTTGGCGCTTTCGAGGTAATCGCACATCTATTCTATCCTATGATGCTCCTCTTAAGCTCTCTCGTGTTTATGTTTCTTATTCCGGATAAAAAATAAAAAACATCATAATAAATAGAAATCGGGAATCGTTTGATTCCCGATTTTTTGCATGTACAAAGGTAGGGGCGAACTGTGTTCGCCTGCGTATGTTCGATGAACGCCCCTACGAAAAAAGGAGTATCATTTGGACTTGAACCAGCGCTGCCCTTCCTGAAATATAGTCGAAATGCGCGCTCGGCATAAAGCACCCGCTTCCATTTCTCCTTATTTCAGTTAATCCTCGGCGAAAAATAGTCCACCGGACTGTTTTTCGCTCTCGTCACCCTACAACCCCAATCCGCTTAGTTAAACAAGAGGGAATGTTTTTCAAAAACATTCCCTCATATCGCTTAGCTAAACAATGCGCTGTTGGGGTGTAGGTGGGCTGCTGGTTCAGTTCAGATTACGTAAAACGAAAAAAGACGAATGAACTGACGTTCATTCGTCTTTTTTGGTCTAAGTGACTGGACTTGAACCAGCGGCCTCTACCACCCCAAGGTAGCGCTCTCCCAGCTGAGCTACACCTAGCTAC
>JBGVPD010000064.1:0-33647 GCA_045126815.1 Eubacteriales bacterium | reverse complement strand
GGCGACAAGTGTACTGGAAAAAAGCCCGTACGACATTTTGAATGCTATCGGTGGATTTGATGCGGTTTACGGTGGTATATCGGTTATAACTATCAGTTTATTTATGAGAAGAACCTTTAAAGAACACAGTGTAAAAAACAAAGTTACGTTTATTTTGTTAGTGTTGTGTACAGTGTTTATAGTAATGGCAGCGTATGCGACGGCTTTGGTTTTATTGATACTTGCGATTGCTTTGTTCGTTGGTAGTAAAAATAAAATGTTATCATTTTTGTTGATTGCCGGTATAGTGGCTATTCTTGTTTTCCACGAGCAAGTTGGACAGGGTATAATTGATTTGTCAAAGAAGATATCATATTCTGAAACTATAAGCCAAAAGATGGATGAATTTGGATATATGGTAAAGACTTTTGAAACTGCAGGAACTTACGAGGGTGAGGGAGGCAGATTTGCAAGAATGATATGGTCAATTGATACTTTTAAAAAGTATCCAATATTCGGTGGAATAGGCATACCGGGTGCAAAAGTGGGCGGTCATAGTGAGTTTTTAGACCTTCTCGGTAATTTTGGTTTAATGGGATTTGTTGTTATTTCTTCATACTTTATTTGTCTGTATAGAAATATAAAGACGAGCTTGCGAGATGGTGAGATGAAGAAATGTTTCAATATAATTATGTGGGTTTTTATAATATCGTCTGTTTTGAACCCGTCTTTATATTCTTTGCAGATGGTACCGATTATATTGATGTTACCTCTTTGTTCTGAGTACGTTGATAATAAAATAAATAAGCAACTTTAGGAGACGTTAGATGAAAGTAATGTGGATAACCTTTGCTCCAATAGGCAAGGCGGCGCAGATTTTATATGGCACCCCCACACAGAGTGGCGGTTGGGTTGATGCAACGTTAGAAAGTCTTATTCCATACATAAAAGAAAAAACGTTGGAGCTTCAGAGTGTTGCTCTTGACGGTAATGAGAAAGTTGTTACCGATGAGGAAACGGGAGTTGTTTATCGTACAATTAATGTTGCCCGTAATAGAGGAATACGCGGTACAAAAGAAGATACAGAAAAGTTTAAGGCAATAATAGATGAATTTTGCCCTGATGTTATACAGGTGTGGGGAACGGAGTTCACATTTGGACTTGACGTTATTGAAGCGGCAGGGAATATTCCGGTATGTTTTTACATACAAGGTGTTATGGAGTCGTTGGTTAAACATCCGCTTGGTGACATTGATGGATTTAAGTTGTCTATGCAACTTGGTTTAACTTCAATATTTAAATTTCGTTCTCTGAAAAAGTGGCATAAAATAAATGCTCGTCACGTTATTCTTGAAAAAGAAATGATTTCAAAGTCTGCGGGACTTATATTAGATAACGAATGGACAAAAGCACAGTATAAGTGTTGTACGGGTAAATTTTATAACGTTCCTTTGGCAGCTAATAAAGTTTTTTCAGAAAAAGATTGGAATGTTGAAAATTGCGAAAGACATACACTTTTTACGGTAGCCGGTGGAATATGCCCTCAAAAGGGTATACACGATGCAGTATTGGCAGTGTCACGACTTAAAGAAAAATATCCCGATATAAAGCTTTACATACCGGGTGGCATATCGTCAAGAAAACCAAGATTTTTATATGATACAGTTTTTATTAGGCATTTAAGAAAGATTATAAAAACATACGGGTTGGAAAACAATATTTGTTTTACCGGAAGACTTACTCCCGATGAAATGGCACAGAGAATGAGTATATCCAATGCGTTTGTTATGCCGTCGTGTGTTGAAACTCACTCTTCATCTTTGCGTGAAGCTATGTTGGTTGGTACGCCTTGTGTTAGCGCAGACGTTGGAAGTGTTCCTGAATTTGTAAACCATGCTCAAAATGGATTTATATATCGTTATGGAGAAGTAGATACTTTGGCTTACTATATTGATAAGATATTTTCTGATGATAATTTGGCTCAAAATATCGGAAGAGAAGCAAAAGAAACGGTTAAAAAGATGTTTCCTCAAGAGAATATAGGCCAAATGAGTATGGAAGCATATAATGATATGATATCAAATGCCGGAGGAGAAAAATGAGTAAAATAAAAAGCTTTTTGAAGAAGCTTTTAAAGGTAGATAGCAAAATTGGTGCTTTCATTCGTTCGGTATATAACAATCTTCCTTTTAATAACAGAATAAAGAAAAAAAAGCATAACAAGGTGATAGCGAAAGGATTTATAAAAAATTGCAAGATAAACTTTCGCGGGGAAAATAACGTTGTTGAAATACAAAATGGGGCTATTTTGCAGAATTGTACGCTTAATATAAGCGGTAACAACAACCGTATTGTTTTTAGTGAAAAATCATTTGCAAAATATGCCGATCTTTGTACTGAAGATAATGGTAACAGTATAACGATAGGTAAAAGAACAAATTTGTGCGGACAGATACATTTGGCTGCCATAGAGGGTACTAATATTATAATTGGTGACGATTGCTTGTTCTCTTCGGGAATAGTGTTCCGTACCGGGGATAGCCATAGTATTTTAGATATGAACGGAAACAGAACGAATCCGTCAAAAGATATTGTTATTGGTAATCATGTTTGGGTAGGACACAGAGTTTTGGTTAACAAGGGCGTAGAAATCGGTGAAGATAATATTATCGGTACAGCTGCCGTTGTTACAAAAAGTATTTTAGATACAAATTCGGTTATTGCAGGTATACCCGCAAAAGTAGTAAAGACGGGTATTAATTGGGATAAAGAGAGAAAGTGAATCAGTAAGGGTTGTTGTAATGGTAAAAAACGAAAAAGTTATTGGAAATTTTATATGGCGATTGTTTGAACGCTTTGGTGCGCAAGGAGTAACTTTGATTGTATCAATAGTTCTTGCAAGACTTCTTGATCCTGCAGTTTATGGTACTGTTGCATTGGTTACTGTTCTTACAACTTTGCTTCAGGTTTTCATTGATTCGGGGTTGGGGACAGCACTTATTCAGAAAAAAGATGCTGATGATCTTGATTTTTCATCGGTGTTCTATTTTAATATGGTAATGTGTATTGCATTGTATGTCGGCTTGTTTTTTGCAGCACCCTATATAGCAAAGTTTTATAATCTTCCTGAGCTTATCGCGATTGTGCGCGTGTTAGGATTAACTCTTGTGATTTCTGGCGTAAAAAATATTCAACAGGCTTATGTTTCAAGGCATATGCTTTTTAAAAAATTTTTCTTTGCAACTCTTGGAGGAACGATAGGAGCTGCTGTTGCTGGAATTATTATGGCGTATCTTGGGTTTGGCGTATGGGCGCTTGTTGGACAGTATTTATTCAATGCGACAATTGATACACTAGTTTTGTGGATAACGGTAAAATGGCGTCCTAAAATGATGTTCTCATTTGAACGATTAAAAGTTCTTTTTGGATTCGGGATAAAATTGCTTGGAGTTGCGTTATTGACAACTATTTATGAAGATATTAGACAAATATTAATTGGTAAATTGTATACTACATCGGATTTAGCTTTTTACAATAAAGCAAAACAGTTTCCTGCATTGTTTAACAGTAATATTAATGCTTCTATTGATAGTATATTGCTTCCGGTGATGTCAAAAGAACAGGATGATATAACTGCTGTTAAGGCTATAACAAAGCGTTCAATAAAGACAAGCACATATATTATGACACCTTTTTTAATAGGGCTTGCTATGTGTGGCGATACATTCGTGGAACTTATTTTGACAGACAAATGGCTTCCTTGTGTTCCATATATGCGTATTTTTTGTGCTACATTTATATTAACACCTATGCTTACAGCAAATCAAAATGCATTTAAAGCATTAGGTCGAATGGACTTATATCTAAAGACTTCTGTTGTTTCGAGAATTATAGGAGTAATAATTTTAATAGCGACATTACCATATGGTGTGATGGTTATGTCTTACGGATTGTTTCTAACCAATGTTATATTTCAAATTGTTTGCACATTCCCAAATGGAAAACTCATAAAATACAGTTATTTGGAACAAATGAAAGATGTTATTTCTAATATCATTTTGTCAATCATTATGGGTATAGTGGTATATGTTATTGGACTAATAGAGTTGAATGTAGCAGTAGTTCTTCTTTTACAAATTGTTTTAGGGATAATTGTATATTTGGTTGGATCTATATTATTAAAAAATGAAAGTTTTAATTATGTTTTAAATGTTTTCACAAGATTTAAAAAAAGAAAACTTAATAAGTAATATTAGGAGGAAATTGTGATGAATAAATATGCAAGATATGTATTAAAGGAAGGATATGATACTTTTCGTTATGGAATTAAAGGATATCTGACAGAAAAAAATATTATAGACAAAAACACATATGGAAAAGTTGTTAGTTTTAAAAACAAATACAAAGGAAAAAAGTGTGTGCTAATTGGTAGTGGACCGAGTTTGACGATGGAAGACTTAACTGTCTTGAGTAAATGTGATGTGGTTACAATAGCATGTAATTCTCTTTTTAAAGCATATGATTTTACACCTTGGCGTGCAGATTTGTATTGCATAGCTGATAGTGGGGTTTTTAAAACAGTTGCAGAAAAAGCATTAGAGTTACAACAAGAAAAACCTATGTTTGTTTCTGAGGCTGTTTACAATGAAATTGATAGTCTTAATTTAAAAAACAAAGTATATCCGATAAGAGTCAGATGTAATGCCGATTATCCCCAAAAGAGAAAGTTTTCGGGGAACGCCGGAAGGTATATGTATAGATTTGGATCTGTTTTGTATTTTATGATTCAATTGGCGGTGTATTTGGGATTTGACGAAATATATTTATTAGGGTGTGATTGTAACTATTCATATACCAAAATGGAAGATGGTACAATTCAAAAAACAGGTGATAAAGACTATTTTATGCCCGGGTATGAGGATAGAAAGGGGCATCAACCGATTAACCAGTTTAATATAGTAATGCCCGACTATGATGAAGCAAGACGATTTGCTGATAAAAATAATATAAAAATATTCAATGCGACTCGTGGCGGTAAATTAGAGAGCTTTATAAGAGTAAATTTTGATGAAGTGTTTAAAGTGGAGGAATAAAAATGAAGGTTGTAGCTGTCGTACCGATGAAGTTAAATAACAGACGTTTACCGCAAAAAAACACAAAGTGTTTTACAAACGGCAAACCTCTTTGTTATTACATATTGTCTACACTTTTGAAAATTAAACAAATTGATGAGGTTTATGTATATTGTAGCAATCCAGAAATAAAGGAGTTTATACCTGAAGGTGTAAAATATTTAAAGCGTTCTGAAAGTCTGGATCAAGATACAACAAAAATGAATGAAGTGCTACAAAGTTTTGCGAAAGATGTATATGCTGATGTATATGTAATGACGCACACAACCGCGCCGTTTATATCGGTTGAATCAATAAAAAAAGGTATAGATGCGGTTGTAAATAATGGATATGATTCATCTTTTGCCGCAAAAAAACTTCAAGATTTTTTGTGGAAAGACGGAGTGCCTTTCAATTATGATTTGGCGAATATACCGAGAACCCAGGATTTAGACCCATTATATGAGGAAACAAGCGGTTTTTATATATATAAAAACGAAGTTATGACAAATTATAACAGGCGTATTGGGAACAACCCATATATTGTTGAGATAGGTGAAATAGAGAGCATAGATATTGATGAAGCGGAAGATTTTACAATAGCAGATTCTGTGTTTAATCATTTGTTTTTAAAAAATGATCAGAGGTAATTTATGAACAAAATTCAAGTGTTGGACTGTACTTTAAGAGATGGTGGATACTGCAATTGTTTCAGGTTTGGTAATGACAATATACAAAAGATTATTGAGAATCTCATTGAAGCGAATATTGATATCATTGAGTGTGGGTTTCTTACTGACAATGTTAATTATGATAGAGAAACAACACAGTTTAATACTGTTGAGCAAATTGTTGACTTGATTCCCAAACATCGTTCTCAAAAAAAGTTTGTAGCAATGATGAATTATGGTGAGTTTGATGCTGATAAGTTGCCTCGTTGTTCGAGTGAAACTGTTGATGGGATAAGGGTGGCATTTCATAAAAAAAATAAAACCGAAGCTTTGAAAATATGCGAAAAGATCAAAAACAAAGGTTATAGTGTTTTTGTTCAAGCTATGGTTTCAATTAGTTATACGGATGAAGAGTTTTTGGAACTAATCAGAAGTGTTAACGAGATCAAGCCATATGCATTTTATATTGTTGATAGTTTTGGCACAATGAAGGGAAAAGATCTTGTCCGTTTGTTTTACATAGTAGAGCATAATTTGGATAAAGATATAGTAATAGGATTTCATTCTCACAATAATATGCAGCTCTCATTTGCGAACGCTCAAACGTTGTTGGGAATACAGACAAATAGAATGTTAATTATTGATTCTTCGATATATGGTATGGGCAGAGGTTCAGGAAATTTAAATACAGAATTGTTTGTGGAGTATTTGAATGAATCAAATGGTTGTTGTTATGAGCTTAATCCGTTGTTGAGAGTGATTGATGAAATATTAAATGATTTTTATCATAAAACACCTTGGGGATATTCACTTCCGAATTATTTGTCGGCATCGCATAATGCACATCCAAACTATGCAAGATATTTAGATGATAAAAAAACACTTGCCGTGAAGGATATGAATGAGATATTTTCTATGATGGATGATGAAAAGAAAGTGTCATTTGATAAAAATTACATAGAAAATTTGTACTTAAGATACATGGCATCCGGTGTTGTTCATGAGGAGCATAGAAACGAGTTGTTGGATATGGTAACGGGCAAAGCGGTCCTTCTTATTGCTCCTGGAAGAAGCTCAATTGATGAAAAAGAAAAGATAATTGAATATTCCAACAAAGAAAATGTTATTACGGTTAGTATTAACTTCGATTATTCTAATTTGGATGTGGATTATATTTTCTTAAGTAATATCAGAAGATTCAAAAATTTGGATAAAAATCAAAGAGTAAAGAGCATAGTGACATCAAATATAGTTGCAGACAATATTTATTTGCAAACAGGGTATAGAGAACTGCTTAACGATGAAGAGGCGGTAAGTGATAATGCCGGTCTTATGGCTATAAAGTTTTTTATTGATTGTGGGGCAGAGCAGATATATCTTGCTGGATTTGACGGTTATTCTAAAGATACAAGCGAGAATTACGGTGATAGTCGTATGGAAATTATAACCAGAAATGCAGTTTTGGATGCAATGAATGCAGGTATGACAAGAGTTATTTCTGCTTATTCGGATAAAATAAAGGTGAAGTTTGTTACTAAACCTAGACATATTGTTATTTCTAAGGAGAAAAATATATGAAGGTAATAACATTCGGCGAGCTTTTGCTTAGGTTAGCATCTCCAGGATATACGAAATTAATGCAAAAGGATTGTTTGGAAACATCTTTTTGTGGTGGAGAGGCAAATGTTGCGGTTTCTCTTTCGATTTTTGGTGTTGAGTCAGTGTATGTTACTAAGCTTCCGTTAAATGATATTGGAAGAGCAGCAGGAAATTCACTTAGATATTTTGGCGTTGATACATCGAAAATAATATACGGCAAAGGAAGAATGGGGCTTTATTACTTGGAAAAAGGAGCTTCCCAGAGACCCTCGAAGGTCATATACGATCGAGAATATTCAGCACTTGCGTTGTCATCGGCTGCTGAGTATGACTGGGAGGCAATCTTTGATTCGGTGGACTGGTTTCATTTTACGGGAATTACACCGGCTCTTTCAAATGAGTTAGCGGATATATGTATTGAGGCGTGTAAAGTAGCAAAGGCTAAGGGGATTAAGATTTCTTGCGACTTGAATTATCGCAAACAACTTTGGAGCGAAGAACGTGCCCGAAGTGTTATGGCTGAAATTATGCCATTTGTTGATGTGTGTATTGCCAATGAAGAAGATATGCAGAAAACACTCGGAATTTCTGTGTGTGGTACAAACGTTGAAACAGCAGAACTGAATATTGGTAGTTATTGTAAGGCGGCAAGAGAGATACGCAGATTATATGGATGCAAATATGTTGCCATTACTTTGAGAAAAAGTTTTTCAGCAAGCCGAAATGGTTGGAGTGCTATGTTATATAATTCTGAACATGATTCGGTTGCAGTATCAAAAGAATACGATATACAATTAGTTGATAGAGTTGGTGGAGGAGATAGCTTTTCTGCCGGCTTAATATACAGTATGTTGTTAAACAAAGATGATTGTAATGCAGTAGATTTTGCGGTAGCAGCTTCATGTTTAAAACAATCAATTGAAGGTGATTTTAACAGAACCACGGTAGAGGAAGTAAACTCTTTGGTGTCTGGTAGTGGAAACGGACGCGTTTTGAGATGAGTTATGTTTGTGGTAAAATTATACAATATACAATAAATTAAGGATAGAGGTTTTAAAAATGTCACTTTTTAAAAACAAAACATTACTTATTACTGGCGGTACGGGTAGTTTTGGTAATGCCGTACTTAACAGATTTTTAAAGACGGATATCGGAGAAATACGTATTTTCTCACGTGATGAGAAAAAGCAAGACGATATGCGTCATGAGTTTCAGGCAAAAATGCCCGAAGTTGCAGAAAAAATTAAATTTTATATTGGCGACGTTCGTGATATCAACAGTGTAAGAAACGCTATGCACGGTGTAGACTATATCTTCCATGCAGCAGCTTTAAAGCAGGTTCCTTCTTGTGAATTTTTCCCCATTGAAGCTGTAAAAACAAACGTTATCGGAACTGAAAACGTTCTTAATGCGGCTATTGAAGCAGGAGTTAAGAACATCGTATGTCTTTCGACCGATAAGGCTGCGTACCCTGTAAATGCTATGGGTACGTCAAAAGCTATGATGGAAAAAGTTATCGTTGCAAAAGCAAGAACGGTCAGCCCCGAAAAAACAAAGATCTGCTGTACACGTTACGGAAACGTTATGTGTTCACGTGGTTCTGTTATTCCGCTTTGGATCGAGCAGATCAGAAACGGACAACCCATAACACTTACCGATCCTACAATGACACGTTTTATTATGTCTCTTGATGAGGCTGTTGACCTTGTTCTGTTTGCATTTGAGCATGGAACATCTGGTGATATTCTCGTTCAAAAAGCTCCCGCTTGTACCATTCAGACACAGGCAGAAGCCGTATGCGAACTCTTTGGCGGCGACAAGAATAATATCAAAGTTATCGGTATCCGTCACGGTGAAAAAATGTACGAAACGTTGCTCACAAACGAAGAGTGTGCAAATGCCGTAGATATGGGACAGTTCTACCGTGTTCCTTCCGACAAGCGTGGACTTAACTACGACAAGTATTTTAAAGACGGTGACAAAGAGAGAAACACTCTTACCGAATTTAACTCAAACAATACGCAGCTTCTTACTGTTGAAGAAACAAAAGCTAAAATTGCATCATTGGCATACATTCAGGAAGAATTGGCAAAGGAAGCTAAATAATTATGAAAATACTTGTTACGGGAGCAAAAGGTTTTGTGGGAAAAAACCTTTGTTGCGCTCTAAATAATATCAAAGACGGTAAAGATAAAACAAGACCTAATATCCAGATAGAAGAAATATTTGAATTTGATATTGATACTCCTTCAGAATTGCTTGACGAATACTGCAAAAAGGCTGATTTCGTATTTAATCTTGCAGGTGTCAACCGTCCTCAAAACCCTGAAGAATTTATGACGGGTAATTTCGGTTTTGCATCAACTCTCCTTGAAACGTTGAAAAAGCATAACAATACTTGCCCGATCATGATTTCCTCATCTATTCAAGCGACCTGTATAGGCAGATATGACGGAGATTACGGAAGAAGCAAAAAAGCGGGAGAAGAGCTTGTATTTGAATACGGACAGTCTGTCGGCTCAAAGGTTTTGGTATACAGATTTCCCAATCTTTTTGGCAAATGGTGCAGACCGAATTATAATTCGGCAGTAGCTACTTTTTGCAACAATATAGCAAACGACTTGCCTATTCAGGTTAACGATAGGGCAATACAGCTTGAGTTACTTTACATTGATGATCTTGTTCAAGAAATGTTTGACGCGCTTGAAAATAAAGAGCACCGTTGTGAGTTTGACGGAATAGATACTGTTATTTGCGATAACGGCAGATATTGCGCAGTTCCCACAACACATAAAGTAACTTTGGGTGAGATTGTTGACTTGCTCGACTCATTTAAAAATCAACCGCAAACGTTGGTTATGCCTGAAATTCCCGACAACTCTTTTGCGAAAAAACTTTATTCGACGTATCTTTCATACCTTCCCAAAGAAAAAGTATCATTTCCTTTGAAAATGAACATAGATGCACGAGGAAGCTTTACTGAACTTATAAAGAGTGAAAAGTGCGGACAGATATCGGTAAACATTTCTAAACCCGGTATAACAAAAGGACAGCATTGGCATCATTCCAAGTGGGAATTCTTTATTGTTGTAAGCGGACACGGACTTATTCAGGAGCGCAAGATAGGAACTGATGAAGTTTTGAATTTTGAGGTTTCGGGTGATAAGATAGAGGCGATACATATGCTTCCCGGCTATACTCATAATATTATAAACCTGTCGGAAACAGAAGACCTTGTTACTGTTATGTGGGCAAACGAGCAATTTGATCCAAGCAAACCCGACACATTTTTTGAGGTAGTAGAATAATGAGGCTTATTATTGTTGGCGCGGGTGGATACGGCAAGGTTATTGCCGAGATTGCCGAGCGTATGGGCAGATACAGTGAAGTAAATTTTCTTGACGATAACAGTGCAGATAAAAGGATAATAGGGAAATGCGGTGATTATTCTGATTTTATCAATGATAAAACGGAGTTTTACGTTGCATTCGGAGCTAACGAGTTTAGGTTACAGTGGATAAACCGACTGCTTGAAAATGGTGGAAAGATTGCTACTATTGTAGACAGAACAGCGTACATAAGTCCTACTGCGACATTAGGAGTCGGAGTGGCGGTTCTTCCAAATGCCGTTGTAAATACCAACTGCGTTTTAAATAACGGTGTTATCGTGAATTGCGGTGCGGTAATTGACCACGACTGCATTATCGGAGAAGGAACGCACATTTGTCTTAATACTGTAATAAAAGCCGAGAACGCTATACCGTCCGTTGTTAAGATAGAGGCGGGCGTTATTGTGGAGAACAGGCAGTATCCAATAAAATAACTGAGGTGTATTATGAATATAAAGACTGATTACAGTGATGTAAAATTTAAAGATAACGGCAAGTTAAAACTCCTTATCATAGTGGGAACAAGACCTGAGATCATACGTCTTGCAGCTGTTATAAACAAGTGCAGAAAGTATTTCGACTGTATTCTTGCACATACGGGACAGAACTACGACTATAACCTTAACGGAGTATTTTTCCATGATCTGAAGCTTGATGATCCCGAAGTATATATGGATGCAGTAGGCGATGATTTGGGTGCTACTGTGGGCAATATTATTAACTGTTCATACAAGCTTATGAATGAGATCAAACCCGACGCGCTTCTTATTTTGGGAGATACAAACTCTTGTCTTTCGGCAATTGCCGCAAAGAGACTTCATATTCCGATATTCCATATGGAAGCGGGTAACCGTTGTAAAGATGAATGTTTGCCTGAAGAGACGAACCGTCGTATAGTTGACATTATTTCTGACGTTAACCTTGCATATTCGGAACACGCAAGAAAGTATTTGCACGAATGCGGACTTCCTAAGGAAAGAGTTTATGTAACAGGCTCACCTATGGCTGAAGTTTTGCGTAGTAATCTTGAAGAAATCGAAGCATCTGACGTGCATAAGCGTTTGGGACTCGAAAAGGGTAAATATATACTTCTTTCGGCTCACAGAGAAGAGAATATTGATACAGAAAAGAACTTCTTAAGTTTGTTTACCGCTATCAACAAAATGGCAGAGAAGTACGATATGCCTATACTTTATTCTTGCCACCCCCGTTCAAAGAAGCGTCTTGAAGCGACTGGATTTAAGCTTGATAAGCGAGTAATCCAGAACGAACCTTTAGGTTTCCACGATTATAACTGTTTGCAGATGAATGCCTTTGCAGTTGTATCAGACTCGGGAACTTTGCCCGAAGAAAGCAGTTTCTTTACAAGTGTTGGACATCCTTTCCCTGCAGTATGTATAAGAACGTCAACCGAACGCCCCGAGGCGCTTGATAAAGCTTGTTTTGTACTTGCCGGAATTGATGAAAACAGTCTTCTTCAGGCTGTTGATACGGCAGTATCTATGAACGTTGACGGTGATTACGGTATTCCCGTTCCCGACTACGTTGAAGAAAACGTTTCAACAAAGGTAGTAAAACTTATTCAAAGTTATACTGGTGTTGTTGATAAAATGGTTTGGAGAAAATATTAAAAATTACTTTTTTGCCCCTATGCATCAGTATGCAATAGGGGCTTTAATTTTAAATATCGGAGTGTATATGTGCTTTGCCCATATACGCTTTATTTTTTTATAGTTAAATTAAATAAATATACATATGATTTTTTGTAATAAAAATAGAAAACTATGCACTATAAATAAAAAAGGTAAAAAACACTTGTAAGATTTGTGTAAAATGTTATAATAAAGTGGGTTGAAATATTAGTGTTTTAAGTGATTAAAATGCTTACACCATATTAATACAAAAACAGTGTAGGAGGTAAAAAATGAAAAAGTTTTTAAACTTATTCTTGACTGTTTTAGCAATAACGCTTGTTGCCGGAATAATACTTGCAATTCCGAGCGCAAAAGCTATCTCATCAAACGTTTTGAATGTAAACGAAGATGAAGGAATGACATTTGACGGACTTAGCCTATATCAAACGGCTAAGGACAATCTGGTAAAAGAAAAACCTGTTACATACGAGGCATATATTAAGCTTCCGGCTATGTATTCGGCTGATGCGGGTACTATCTACGGAAACTACAAGAGTGCTTCTCTGGCGGGTGTGCGTTTCAGAATAAGAGAGGACGGAAATCCACATCTTTATTATACTTACGGAGGAAAAACGTTAAGCATCAACTTCAAAGAAGTTAACGTTGCAACAGGTGACTACGCTCATCTTGCTATTGTTGATGACATAGCTTTGGGGGAAATTCGTTGCTATTTAAACGGAAATCTTGCACAGACGGTTGCTTTGACATCTGCTCAAAAAACGTTTACACGTCAAGTGGACGGAATGCCGATGTGTATTGGCGGTGATTTTATTGCCGGTACGAATAATTTTAAAGGCAATATTCGTTCGGTAGCTATATATAAAGATGTCAGAAGTGAGCAAGAGATCAAAGCCGATATGCTTTCGGTTGATCTTTCTGATACAAATCTTATTTCCTACTATGACCTCAGCGGCAAGCAGGGACAGGCGGTTATAGAAGACCAAAAGGGAAGCTATGACGTGATCAACAACAGAATGACGAGTGACTGGGCGAGACCTGAAGAGCTTCCCGAAGTTGATGATTTTGCGTATTCTATTGCGCTTCTCGGTGATACGCAGATAGTTACGGGTTATTATCCCGATGAATTCCACCATATTATTGACTGGTTGCTTGAAAACAAGGATGAACACAAAATTGCTCATGTATTGAATATGGGTGATATGACAAACTTCAACCACGACGAAGAGTGGGATCTGGTTAAAGAACAGTATTTCCGTTTGAATGGAAAACTTGATTATACACTTGTACGCGGCGACCACGACTTACTTGATGATGACGTTGATAATAACGGTGACGATACAACAAAGTATGACAGATGGTTTGAGGTTCCCGAATATCTTGACAGATTTGGAGTTTCGGGAGGAGAAGACGGAGCTGATTATTACACCGGAGAAAACGGAAGTATAACCAACTCATATAGAGCCATTGAAATAAATGGCAATAAATATCTAATTGTTACAATGGATAAATATCCAAGTGAAGATGTATTGAACTGGCTTGATGCGGCAATAAAGAGATATCCTACTCACCGTGTTATAATGACTATGCACTGTTTTATAACAGATAAAGGTGAATATATCAAGAGCAGAAACAATGCGAATGAACTTATAGGTATTGATATTTGGAACAGAATAAAAGGTTACAGCAATCTTGAAATGGTAATTTGCGGACACGAATATGCCTACGGTGTTGTTTGGACAAAAGACAAAGGCACAAACGGTAACGTAATAAACCAGATACTTGCAAATCCTCAAGGACCTGATTTTGACCGAGAGGGTGCGACAGGTATGATCGCTATGCTGTACTTCTCGGAAGACGGTACAGACGTACAGGTTCGCTACTATTCACCAATTATAGACAGGTATTTTGTAGGTAACAACAACAATGTAAACAACGCTGCGACAGGAACAAAGTATTTGCTTGAAACGAGTGTATTCAAGATGGATACGGATACGTTTTCACCTGCAACGCAGATTACAGATCTAAAAAAAGTTGAATATGTTCAGTCAAGTACAGAGATAAAGGCTGAAGCAAACGGATCTTTGGTTTCTGTATCATATACGACAGATAAACCTGAAGGAATGGCAAATGGTAAGATATCTTTAAGATATGACAGCAGCCTTTTGTCAAATCCTCAGTATACTTGGAATATAACAGCGCAGAATACCGATGTTATAAGCGGTGACGGAGTATTGATATTTAAGTGGGAGAATGCCACAGACGTAAACGTATCTTCAAAAGAATTGTTTAGCGTTTCGTTTACCTCTGGAGTAACGGCTACATCTCCCGCAGGAATTAGAATTGAGACGAATAATCTCAGCTATAAGAGCGGAGATACGACTTACGTACTTGAAGGTATAGAAAATAAGGGTACGATAGTAAAGGCGGGAGACGCTATCGTTACATATAATGCAACTTTGGGCGACTCTTTCAAGGAAAAGGTAGAATACGCATTGAAGTTTGCTGATATTCAAGACGTAACGTTGGTTATGGAAACAGACTTTTCTGCTACCGAATCCATAACGATAGGAGATATTAAAAACGTTCCAAAATATCGTGTAAATATAGTATCTTCTGATTCTTCAAATCCTGTTTCGATAGTAACAAATGGATACAATATAATTTTTGCAGGTAAATATAATTTTGATTATTTAGTTCTCACAGGAAACGGTACGGGTGCATCAAACTCCCTCTTCTTCCCAAATGGTTCATCAGTCGTATTTGGAAGTAATCTTACAGCGGGAAGTAAAACGTTAAACGTAACAGGTGCCGATATAGAAATAAATTCAGGTTCATATTACTATGTCGGAGCCCTTATTGACGATACTATTGGAATGACTGTAATAGATGCTCAAATTACATTAAAGGGTAATTCTGTTGCAAATACATTGACCGGTGGATCACGTTTGTCAGGTAATGTTGAAGGTACTTCGACTGTAAAATTGTTGGACAGCGCTAAAGTAACTAATTATGCTTCGGCATCAGGATATGCTTCAAACAGTTTGCATAACGGATATCTTTACGTTAACACAACAGAGACGGTAAATAGACTTTGCGCGGCAATCGGACCTGTTGGTAGTTCAAAAGTAACACCCACTTATAAAGTTGACATTGATAATGTAAAATGTACGACCGATTGCGGATTTATGGGAATAAGAGTTATCGGTAACAAGAAAAATTCTTATGCTAACACGATTATAAACATAAATGACGGTGAGTTTTCAAAAGATTGTTTTGGAGGACTTTACGTTTCTTCAAGTTATTACACGGCAGCATGCTATGGCACAAATACGGTAAATATTAATGGTGGAACATTTACTGCAACTGTATTTGGGGGAGCATACTTTGCAGGAAAGAACTCTATTCAAGCATCAAACACGGTTCTCAATATAACATCCGGTAAGTTGTCAGCTCCCGTTTACGGCGGTTCAAACTTTGCTGCGGTTGGCTGTAAACATAATGGAACTTCAGAACTGAACTTTATTGGCGGAAGTGTAACTGCAAACGTTTACGGCGGTTCATTGTTTGATGAATATGCGACAGCTGCTGATGGAAGTGAAGCGCAATACAGTATTCACAAAGGTGTAACCACACTTAATATTGATGGTACAACATCGTTTACGAAGTATATTTATGGCGGTTCAATGTTGTCTGAAAAATATACAAAACATACGGGAAATACAATAACTGAAATTAAAGCAGGTACGTTTAGTTCAGGAACACAGTTGTTCGGTTCATCTACACTCCAGGAAACGTACACAGAACACAAAGGTGACAGTACGTTGAATATCTATGGCGGTGTAACGTTGAACAATTACGTCGCAGGAGGAGCGCAACTCTGGAAAAATGGAACGGGATATGCAACAGAGGGCGGAAACGGCGTTCTTATGTCGGGTAATATCACGTTTAACATATACAATGTTGACAAAAACGGAAATCCTGCAACGGTTACTTTGAACGGAGGAAGATTATATGCTTCTTCTTACGGTAACAGCAGTTATGATTACGCTGAACAGACCGGTAACACAACATTTAATTATAACGGAATAGCACTTCCCGCAACAGCATTCGGAGGATTACGCGCTCAGGGTAAATATACCAGAATGTCGGGTAAGATAACAGGAACACTTGAAAATATTAACGTATCGGGTACATTTGGCGGCGGTTCAGAAATTGTAGGCGCAAATGCAAGTGATACAGGAGATATTACACTTACACTTAAAAACGTAAACGTTACAGGAACAGTTTACGGCGGATCAAAACTTACAAAGAATACACAAAAGTACGAAGGTAAATCTACTGTAAATTACGAATCGGGTACAGTTAGCGGAAGTGTAGCCGGCGGATGCTATTTTACAGTTCCTAATGTTAAGATAAACGGAAGCAGTGAACTTAAATTCGGCACAACAAAGACCACGCCTATAGTATCTGCAGGTGGAAAACTTATCGGTGGTTCTATGGCAGACAGTGCGGTATTTACTACTGCGGGAACTACATCAGAATGGGGTATGTACGGAAGTTCTGATCTTAAGATAGAAAACGGTACTGTATCAGCAGACGGATATTTGGTGGGAGGTTCATTCCTCTATGCAGACGTTACAAATTCTACCAGTGTAAACTGGGATAAATATCCCGTAGTCGGCGGAGTGCCAGGGGAAAATAATACTAACCATACAAAATTAACGATAAATGGTGGTACGGTAAACGGACCTAAAATTTATGCAGGTTCATACTGTGCAAACGGCGGTCAAGATCACGGAAAAGTAATTCTCGAAATTAACGGCGGTACAGTGATAGTAACAACGGCAGGTATAGAAAACTATACATCAACAAGTACTTATGCAAGTATAGCCAATAAGTGTATTTATCCTGCAACGTTTTATCCTGTAAACACAAAAGAAATTACTTGCGATTATACACTTACACTTAACGGTGGATATTTTGATACTGTTAGTGACAAGGCGATAGGATTTGCTGTTTTCCACGGTTATGACGGTGTGATAAACGGTAATACAGAACTTAACATTGCTATTACGACCCAGAACGGAAAAGCAAATACAAAATACAGAATAAATTCAGTCGTAGGCGGTATAATGGAGGCTCAAGCAAACGCGGTTCTTAAGGGTAATTCTACATTGAATATATATAACAGTGATAGTTCAACACCTTATATGTATCCCGGTGTACCGATTACTGCAGGTTGCTATACAACTTATTCGAGCGGTAAGGGTAAAGCTGACGCTGACGCTAATGACGGAATTAAGTTTGGATTTACTCAAATCGGAAACGTTAACTTTAATATGAGTGCCGGTACTATCAACAGAACTGTGATGATATCAGGATTTGGCTCGAATCTTGACGGTAATGTAAACGTAAATATTAGCGGCGGAACGATTATGAAAGACGTTCACGGTGCGGGAGATAACGATGCAAGATACTATTCGTCTGTTACAGGTGACATCGTATGGAATATCAGCAAAGTTACTTTGAATTCGGGTGTAAATCTTTTCGGTGGTGCAGATGCAAAGAGTAGTGTTACTTCTGCTGAAGGATATAACGTAGTAAAGGGTAATATTTATATGGAAATATCCGGAGGTACGTTCAATGGAAACCTTTCTGTTGCAGGTAACAATAGTATAACTACAGGTAAAGAGGTAAGAATTAAGTTTGTCGGAAACGGATTTACTTTAGGAACGAAAGTGCTCCCTCACGGAACTGTATGTTCAAGTTACAACGGAACTTATACGATAGACCTGTTCCACGCAACAAAGGATGTTGATACTTCGGGATTTGCAAATGCAAACGTAATATCTCCTTTTAATTCCGGAAGTGTGATTGAACTTGAAAATGTTGAGGTTGGTCCTAACGATAAGGCCAATGTGCTTGTAAACGGCAAGAACGTTGTTATAGACGGCAAGACATATAAATATGATTACTTGACAGCGTTTGATGAATATACAGAAAATGATAACGGCTTTGTATTCTTTGATGTTGACGAAAACGGAACGTTTGGAGAAAAAATAGAAAATATTACTCCTTATCCTTCACATAATATTTATGTAAAAGTTGGGGATAAATCTTCCGCAATTATAGAGCTTGATCACGTATTTAAGTTGAAGAATAAGTCACTTTCCCTTGCAAGCAGCTTGACTATGAATCTCAAGGTTCTGCCTTCTGTTATCGACGTTCACAACTATACCGACGTTAAGATGGTTGTAACGTTTGGTGGAGAAGAATACGTATTGAATACATACGAGTTTGAAGATTTTGGCGAAGGAAATGAAAACAACAGATACTATTTTGAGTTCAAGGGAATAGCTCCTCAGGGTATGGTAGATAAGATGACTATAACTTTGAAGGCTAATTATAACGAAAAAGAAGTGGTTGCCGAGACGGTTGAATACAGTGTAAAAGAGTACTGTATGAATTTGCTTGACAAGAATATAAGTGATGAACTCAATACATTGCTCGTTGACTTGTTGAATTATGGAACTGCAGCTCAGATATATGGCAGATATAACGTTGAAAATCTTGCAAATGCAGATTTATCAGAAGAACAAGTTTCATACGGAACACAGTCGCTTCGTGAACTTGTAAGCATTAAGGATAAAGCTTATGAGACAATAGAAGACGCTACGGCTACTATCGTTCCCGGCTTGTCGCTTGGAAATGCGATTACAATCAGATACAAGATTACTTTAGATAGTGGAGTTGATACTTCAAATCTTAAACTGGTTATAACAAACGTTACCAAGGGCTTGGGTGAAGAGGTTGAATTCGCTGACTTTGAGTTTATAAGCGGAAATTCATATTACGTATACTTCTCCGGACTGAATGCGGATCAGGTTTCCGATCATGTTACTGCTGTTGTATACAGCGGAGACGTTGCTATAAGTAATACATACCTTTATAGTGTTGAATCGTATGCTCAGAAGTATACGGATTCTGTATACGGTTTGGTTGCTGATCTTGTTTCGGGTTTGGTTAAATACAGCGATTCTGCGATAGAATATGCAAAAACAATAGCGTGATTGAAAAAATGGTAAAGGGGTAAATGATAAATGAAAAAAGAAGTTTATGTTGCACCTATATCGGAAGTGGTTAAGTTTTCAGAAAGCGAAACTATAATCACAGCATCACAAGCGACGGTAGAAGGTCCTGGCGACAGAGTTGACCTTCCTGACGATTTAGACTAATATTAAACAAAAAATAACCATCGGTTTATCCGATGGTTATTTTTTGTTTAATCCATCAATTCAGGCATATTTTTCAACATATTTTCGATAAATATGCCGTAGCCTTTTGTGGGATCATTGACTAAAACATGTGTGACAGCACCGACGAGCTTACCGTTCTGTATGATAGGGGATCCACTCATACCTTGAACAATTCCGCCTGTTGTGTCTAACAACCGTTTGTCCGTAATCTTTATCACAAAATTCTTCTGTTCGGCTTTTGGATTGCCGATCTTTATAATCTCGGCAGTGTATCTGTCGATCTTTTCATTAACAGTACAATATATTTCAGCGCTTCCTAATTTCAGCTCATCTTTTAACCCGATTTTTAGAGGTTGCGAGTGGCTTGTGTCAATTTTATTTGACAAAAGGCCGTAAACTCCGCACATTTTATTACCTATAAGAGCGCCTATCTTTCCGGGAGTGAATATTCCTTTCAATTCTCCCGGATCTCCTACGAGGCCTTTGGTTACGCCATTTATTTTTACGTCAACTACCGTGCCTTTTCTGAGTGGCATTAGTTTTCCCGTATCAATATCGCATATTCCGTGACCGAGACCTGCAAATGCATTTGTCTCGGGGACAATAAATGTCACAGTGCCGATACCTGCGGTACTGTCACGGATCCAAATTCCTGCTTTATACATATTGTCTGAATTCGAAAAAATTGGCAATAATTCAATAGTGAGTTCCTTACCGTCTCTGATAACGGTAAGTGAAACTTTATTTCCCCCGCTTTGCTCAATGGCAGAGGAAACTTCGTCTGTTGTGTTAACCGTCTTTCCGTTTACACTTTTTATTATATCGCCTACTTTTAGTCCGCTTTTTGCGGCAGGTTCTTTTCTGCCTTCATCCGTATCAACTCCCGATATGCCCGCCACAATAACACCGTCTGTATAAAGCTTTACACCAAACGGCATACCGCCCGGGTAGAGAGTTATATCGGCAAACATATCAATATTAATATTTTTAAGCGGAACTATTCCAAACATCTTTGCTTTGGCAGAAGTTGATGAATATAATCGGTTTTCAATATATCCTCTATCGGATAAATTTTCTGATGTTGTAACGTCTCTTATATCTGCAGAAACAAAAGGAAAGTCAATTTCTTCCAAACTTACGTTGTCAGAAAAAACCGATATGCTTTCGGGGATAATATAATCGTATATCCCGATCACTGCCAAGCAGATAAGCATAATAACAAAAATGATACGAAAAGCAAACGTTGTTTTTTTGAATTGCATTCGAGTATCCTTTTTATTAAAAATTCTTTAAAGGTCAAAAATCATTTTTGATGTCTATGTCTATGATGTGTCTTATCAGGTGTGTTTATGTCTTGTAAAAAATAGATTTGTTGCATAAAAATATTTTTGACACAAAGATTTGTTTATAAGCGTTTAAAGAAGTTATATATTATCAAAAATACTTGAAAGATAATATAAATTGTGATATAATTTACTTTAAGAAATGGGCAAAAAAGCGTATCAGTATATAAAAAGGAGAAAGAAGATGTCAAAAAATTATGATGATTATAAGCCGATAAATCCCGGTCCTCCGAGAAAACGCAAAAATAATGTATTGGCATTCGTACAGTATGCGATCATACTTTTGTTAATTTTTTCATTATTATTTTCCGGCGGATATTTTATTATTTCGCACGTAAACGAAAAAAATGCTCCGGTTGATGACATTCCTCCTTTGGATACGGAATTTACTCAGCCGCCCGAAAATCTTGACACTGACGATACCGAACAGACGACAGAACCGGAAATTGAAGATACAACAATTCCAGGCGAGCCTACAACACCGCCCGAAAACGTTATTGATATAAATTCATATAAAAAAATCGAATTACCAAAGACAGATATAAATAAGGGTGATTTGATCTTGGTGGGTGCAAACAGTAAAGTTGTTTATCCTACAAATCAAGACCTTGTGGTTTTGGGAGCAAAGAAGACTAAGTCATATCAGGTAAGTCTTTATGAGATGAAGATTCACAAAAATATACTAGATCCTCTCAATTTGATGCTTGATGATTTTGCAAAGGCGACCGAAAAGAAAGATATAATCGTTCAGACGGGTTACAGAGACGAAAAAAGACAGACTGCCGTATATAACGATTACGTAAAGAAGCACGGGGAAGAGGCTGCAAAAACTGCCGTATCAAAACCCGGAGAGAGCGATCACAACACCGGTCTTGGCGTTGTCCTCAAAGTTTACAGAGCCAAAGAAAAGAAGACTTATGAACTTTTTAACCTTGAGGGTTATAGTTGGATAACTGAAAATTGTTATAAATACGGTTTCGTTGAACGTTATCCCAAGAGTAAGGTCGATAAGACAGGTATAGACTATTCTAATACGACGTATTTAAGATATGTCGGAGTTCCTTTGGCGGAACTTATGAAGAAAAATGATATATGTCTTGAAGAGTTTTTGATCGTTATGAAAGGTTATCCTTTTGGAAGCGTACACTATAATTATGAGACGGAAAACGGCGATAAATACGAGATGTATTATGTTAGCGGTGAGGTTGAAGGTGACGTTGTAAGCGTTAACGTGCCGCTTGAAAAAGAATATACAATATCGGGAAACAATACCGACGGATTTATTGTTATTGTAAAAAAATAAAATAAAAAACGTACAGTTAGTAACAACTGTACGTTTTTGTTTTTATTTGAAAAAATTATAGAAGATTTTCAAAATATATTTTTGGCGTTGTACCTATATGTTTTTTGAACAGTCGGTATCCGTATGAAATGTCGGTGATACCTATACAAATACACGCATCGTCAAAAGAAATATCTCTCGTCTTTTTGATTTCGATCAGGGTATGTATTTTTTCTCTTGTAATATATTGACCGATGGATATGCCTTCAACTTTTCTAAAAACAGAATTGAGGTAGTTAGGTGTTTTTTCGATTTCTTTTGAGATGTCGGTCAACGATATATTTTTAGTAATATTTGATAATATGTATTTTTTGATTTTGTAACAGAGTATTGAAGACGAAATATCGCTTTTTTCGAAAAGGTTACGTTTGTATATCTGAGCCAACTCGCCGAGTAATCCTAAAACCGAAATGGCACAGGTGGTTGAATTGTTTTCGGAAGCGTTGTAGTCAATTATTATCTGATTTAATTTTTTTGACAAAGCTTTAATTTCGTCTGAGGGGGGAAGAAAGAGCGGGAGTAATAAGACGTTGTCCGAGCAGTTTAATATATCGGAAAGATTTTCGGTTGTTTCGAGTTCATAGTCTAATTTTACCGAACAAGTGTAGTGCATATGAACGGTATTTTTTTCCGCCGTTATAATTACCGGGGTGATTTTTCTGCAAAAAATAAGCATACTTCCTTGCGGAATACGTATTTTTTGCCCCAGCACCTCGATGTCAAAATATCCATTCTTTATATAGCATATTTCAATCTCTTCATCTTTATAGGGGAATTGTTGTTTGTAATTATTTTTTGCAAAATAATGCGCAAACTTAATTTTCGGAAGCGAAAGCGGATTGATTTTGTAATATATCATAAAAATACCACCTCTAAAGTGTATTATATAATAAAATAGTTGTTTTGTCCAGTGATAATAAAAAATGAGTATTGATTTTTTTTGAAAAATGTTGTATTATATAATCGTGAGATTACAGTTAAATGAAGGAGGAGTGGAAACATTATTTTTTCGAATAAAACTGTTGTTTTTATTCGGTGACAATGTGAACTTATATCTTCAAACTCAAACGACAATTTATATGTGAAATAAGAGTCTTAACAGACGGTAGTTTTTCACGGTTTCATTTTAGTTAAAAATAAAAAACATATACACATTAAAAAAGGAGTTAATTATGAAAAAGTTTTTAGTACTTTTGATGGTGTTTGCGCTTTGCGTAGTGTTGGCATCTTGCGGCGGAAATGATAATCCCCCTGTTGATACATCAAATGCAGACACAACAGCAACCCCCGACCAGCCTGACACACCTAAGGTCAGCTCATTACCCGAAGGAATAGTTCCCGAAGATTTCTATTTCTTTAAGCAATTTGAGTTGCCTTCCGATTTCAGACAGGCAGCAGTTGACCACATGAGAAAACAGTCAAGTATTATTTGGACACCTTCAAAAACATTTGGTTATGACCATCAGTTTGGTGACTGGCATTTCACGCTTACATACGAAGCAGGTAAAACATATACCGGTCTTCCTTATGCTTCATGGCATTCAACACTTGAAGAATTCCAGAAAACAGTAAAGAATAACAGAAACAAGTACGATGCTGAGGCTGTAAAAGCAACCAGAGAGGGTACTAAGAAAGGTGTTATGGAATATTTTGACGTTATGGGTGTACAGTGTAACTCATCAATTGCTCACTCATTCCAGCAGTTCTCACCTAAATATGCGGTACAGTCTCGTAGCTTTATGCCCGGTACAGTATGGTTCATAGCTGAAATCTGCGGTGATTATCAATATCCCGAAGTAGATGTCAGAGTATCAAAGACAGAAGACATCTTCAAGATGAACGATGCACAGACAATGTATAAGGCTATGGCTCAGCTCCAAAAGGGTGACTTCATTATGACAAAAGATGAAGCAAGATCAGTATCTCACCTTCGTATGATCGTTGACTGCAAGGTTACGATGAAGGGCGATGAAGTTAACCCCAACAAGAGTTACGTTACAACTATCGAACAGACAGACTCTTTTGACCAAACAAGAAAAGACGGTGTAAGAACAACATGGTGGGTAGATAAGAAGTACACATTTGCTCAACTCGCAACAACTCACTATATTCCTCTTACGATCGAAGAATACAGAACCGGCGTATCCGAAATTCCTTACATAGCACTCAACAAAGAATTTGATGAAAAGGCACTTTCTGAAGGAACGCTTACAGGTACAATTTCTTCAAACTACAGTATCTATAACTGTTACATAGAGCTTTATGATGCAAGTGGAAAACTCGTAAACAGAATTCGTTATAAGGATTTCTACGGAACACAGACACAGGCAGATGGTGCAACAGAACCTAATGTTAAACAAAACAAGATTTCTCTTAGAAAGTATCAGTATAAATTGTTTACCGAAGATATTAAAGCAGGTAAATACACACTTATCATTAATGTAGGTATACTTCCCGGAGAAGCACAGGTTTGCAGAGTAACATTTGATTACAAAGGTTAAGTTTTAGATATAATCAGAAAAGGAATAAAAGACTATGAGCAAGTACGTTACATATTTTGTAGATGATAATATTAGATTTTTGGAAAATATTGCAAAGACTAAGCCCGCAAGTATTTTTGATGATCCTTACTTGGGATTCCACAAAAGACTTCATGATAAATTGGGCTTGAAGGTTCAGTTGAACGTGTTCTATGAAAATTTTGACAGAACGTTTAACTTGTCGATGGTTCCCGATACATATAAAGAAGAGTTTATGGCAAACAAAGATTGGCTCTCTTTCGGTTTCCATGCAAGACATGAACTTCCCGACTATCCTTACCTCAACTCAACGTACGAAGAGGTATGGGATGAGTACTCAATGATCGAAAAAGAAATAATCAGATTTGCAGGTAAAGAAACTCTTACCAAGAGTGCTATTACTCACTGGGTAACAATGACAAAAGAGGGATTAATGGCTCTTAAGGATAAGGGAATCGAAATGATTTCTTGTACAATGGGTGACGAGGTTACTTATCCTGAAATCAGAAGCGGTTTCTCAACGGAGCACAACTACACTCTTCTTAAAAACACTACACGTAACGTAAGCCGTGCTATGGTTGCAAGACTTGGTAACGGTAACGCTTCTTTGGTTAACTACAACAATATGACATCAGATTTGGTTAACCAGTACCTCGGAAAGATTAAGATGTATCAGGATAAAGAAACCGGTATTTATTACAACAGATTTTTGACTATACTTCTTAATGCAACAAGAATGTGTGATTTAGAGGGTATAATCGAAAAACTCAGCGATCGTGAACACGTATGTATTGCATCACATGAACAGTATTTTTACAGTGACTATTTTGCATACGAACCCGATTATGCTGATAAGGTTGAATTTACACTTAAGAGTTTGCTTGATAAGGGCTTTACACATATCACACTCACTGACCTTATTGATTTACAGAAATAAATAAACTAATTGCGAGAGAGGCTCTGAGATGAGTCTCTCTCGTTGTGTTGAATTTTTTTTGAGGAAGAAAATGGATATTCTAACAAAGACTATTAACCAGATGTTTGTTGTATTTGTGTTGATAGCTATAGGTTATGTATTAAAAAAAAGGAATATAGTAGACGATAGAGCCCACGCGAATTTATCGAGAATGGAGCTGTTTGTTTTTGCTCCTGCGTTAAACTTGGCGAGCCAGATTGAAAACTGTAATGTACAGACGTTAAAAGATAATGCAGTTTTGATTATATACGGTATAAGCTTGGCATTTGCGGCAGCGTTAGTTGCAGGTCCGGTTTCTAAGCTTTTTGTGAGAAATCATAAAGCGCATAGGGATAACGCGTATGCAAGAAATATATACAGATATGCGTTGACTTTTGCGAATTACGGCTTTCTGGGTAACTTTCTTATAAAGGAAGTATGGGGCTTGGAAATGCTCTTTAAATATTCAATGTTTACCTTTGGTATGGCGATTTTCAGCAATAGCTGGGGATTATACATACTTATTCCAAAGGATAGAAATCAGAGTGTTTTGAAGAACATCCAGAAGGGAGTATTGTCTCCGCCGGTTATTGCGCTTGTTATAGGTATGATAATTGGGTTGCTTAATTTGGGACAGTATATACCGCCGTTTATGAATACAGTTATTGATAATGCATCGAACTGTATGGGACCGATCGCTATGCTGTTGGCGGGAATGGTAATAGGAAACTATGAGCTTAAGGGGCTTTTTGATAATATAAAGGTTTATATTATTACAGCTATGAGACTGATTATAATTCCTGCATTGATGATAATTGTATTGAAGCTTTTTGGAGTAAGCGGCGACATTATTGTGTTGTCACTTGTAGCCTTTGCTTGTCCTATTGGACTTAATACGATAGTATTTCCTGCGGCTTACGAAGGGGATACAAAGATGGGCGCCTCAATGGTGCTGATATCCAGTTTTCTTGCCGTAATTACAATACCGTTAATGTATTGGGTGTTTGTAATATTGTTATAAAGATAATATCCGGTGTGCAGAGAAGTGTACACCGGATATTTTTTTGCTTTAGTTAACATTTTGTTTACATATTTATTTGCGAGGAATATTGACATAAATAAAGCATTGTGATATAATCATAAAAGCCGATTTGAGAAAATCGGGCCATTAGCTCAGTTGGTTAGAGCTACCGGCTCATAACCGGTTGGTCCGGGGTTCGAGTCCCTGATGGCCCACCAAAAAAGAAGTAACTTTTGTCTACCAAAAGTTACTTCTTTTTTTATCCAAGCCGCAGGCTTGGCATATCATCACGCGTCAGCGTGTATCTCATCAGATCCTTTGGAGCTGTATATCATCACGGTAGAGCTGTGTATAAATCCTCCTGCAGCTTGATGAGATACAACACTTCGTGTTGATTATATGCAATTCCTGCGGAATTGATGATATCCCGCAACAAGTTGCGGATGATATACAAGGCTTCGCCTTGATTTGTTTTTGTAAAAGTAGTATAATATATTTGAAAGGAGTGATTATATGTCGAAAAATTATTTGCTTGTATATTCCGAGCAACTTGCAACAGAGGTAGAATTGTTATGCCAAAATATAAAAGCACCATCTAACACTCTTTTCCAAATCCGTAAAAGTTCGAGCAGCGTTTATGCAAATATCCGTGAAGCAAATTACGGACAGAGTAAAGCGGATATGCTTTCAAAATTTGAAATTGCTCTAAAAGAATGTAGTGAAACAGAGGGATGGCTAAAACTGTTATATAACACAAACTCGATAGATGAAGCTGTCTATAAAAAACATAGAAACCTTAGCGGTCGAATTAGAAGAATGCTTATTTCAAGTTGTACAACTTTGAAAGAAAAAATAAGAGAGAAAAGAGAATAGAAAAGGTATTTTTGCTAAGAAAAAAACGCAGAAATTATTTAATTAGTAGCCCACCAAACGAAAAAACCACCCAATAGGATGGTTTTTTGTTTTAATAATCTTTACAGCACTCGTCAACGCAATCGCATTTGGTTTCGCCCATACAAGCGGTAACTTGATAGCATACGGGGATTTTTATGCTTACTTTTTGGGTGATCGTAACGTTGCATTTTTTGTCGCCTTTGCTTTCGCAACATTCTACGGTGGGGTCACCGCAACATTCAACAACGACGTCTCCCAATGTGGTGTTGGGGGTAAGCTCGATGGGAACACTGATGTTAGCGTAGTGGTATCCTACTTTTACGCAATCGTCTTTCGTGCAATCACAGTCGTGTTTTTTATTGTAATCTTGTTCATAGTAATTTTTATCCATACGTCAATTCTCCTTTGTTTGTAGTATCCGCAGAGGCTTTATATAAACCTCTATTACACTTTATTCTGTTACGGCGATATGTGTGAGTGGGAAATCGATAAAGCTGAAAAAAACAAAAAGCACTAAAAGAGACAATTATAAAACTAAATGTCTGTTTAGTGCTTTGTTTTTTGCTGATAATAATCTATACTGTTGATTTATTTTACAAAGGCTTTTCCAACTACACTTCCGCCGTCAACCAAAACGTCAACACCTGCAAGGTATCCGTTTCTTTCGTCGGCAACAGCCGCAATTGCATATCCAAGCTCTTCAGGCTTACCCATGCGGTTTTCAGCGGTGGTTTTTAATAATGAAGCACCCTCTTCTGCTTCAAGATTACCCATATCAGTGGAAATAAGTCCGGGGCTGAGAGAGCATACGCGAATACCTTTTTTGCCGAGGTCAAAAGCAGATTTTGCTGCATACCAGATGACAAACTTTTTCGAAAGTCCGTATGCAAGACCACTTGCTTTGTAGCCCTTTAACTTGTTGGGAAGAGAAAGGATTTTCTTTACAAATTTTTCTTCGTCGGTATCAGCGAGAGCAAATACCTTTTTGTTTGCTAAAAAGTTCGGAAGAATATATGCGGAGTTGGAAGAGATATCGACGATAACACTTCCTGCATTCATAAGTTTGGAAAATTCTTCGTTAATATAGACAGTTCCGAGCGCATTGACACGGATTAACTGTTCGGGCTGAGCCATAGCAGGTGAGAGCCCTGCGGAATTGATAACGTTTTTAATTTCGCCGAGAGATGCGGCATATTCTGCAAGTTCGCGAACTTGGTCTCTATTAGATGTGTCGCAAGTTTTGGCATACGCTTCGTATCCCAATTCTTCAAGTTGTTTTACTGCGCCCTCAAGCTTAGAGAGAGTTCTTCCGGTAACGACGATTATTTTTTCTTTGGGCATACATTTTGCTGCAGCAAGGCCCATGCCACTGCCACCGCCGGTAATAACGCAAACATCTTTTTTCATTGTATGTCTCCTTTGTCTTTTAATGTGTTATTTTTTTGTAATTATAACATTAAATCCATATTTTCGTCAAGAAAAAACTATGGTTACAAAATATTAAAAAGAAAGAGTATATTTTTATTATAATAATTAATCTGTCGTAGTGTATTTTCTTGTAAAGAGCGTAGTTCTATGCATTATTCATGTTATATTAAGTAAAAAGATAATCAAGTATTACTTTGTGTATATATACTATACAACCTAGAGCATGTGATTATTATGTCGGTGAGTCGCTCTTGCTTTTTGCAAAGCATAAGCGGAAATGGTGAAGATGTGCTTTGCAAAAAGCTTCGGTCACCGTTCAAAAATGATTCACCGGAGCATTTTTATCACTGCGTTCTACTCCCATCTCTAAAGTGATCAAACAAAAACAAAAAGCCCAAAAGGGCTTTTTTATTTTTGGTGGAGTCGATGATTCACCTCAGGTTTTCACGGAGTGAGTAAAATGAATATCCTTGCCATCATGGGTATGACGGCCGTAATGCCAAGGAAAACCATAGACTAATTTTAATAGACATAGATACTGTTTTATGTGATTTTAGTACAAGCAAATATTTTGCTTGTATTGAAACCGGCACGTATACACCCCGCACTGCCTTTCTGTTTCAATGCGAGTGTTTTTTGAGAAATCTTTTTTATATTTATGGGGGAGAAATGCAAAGAATACTGTATTATAATGAAAATGTGATTATTTTAGTTGCAGATTTGGTATAATATGATTTATGAAAAGGTTTACAAAAAGGTTTACAATGTGGTTGACAAGACGGAACAATTCGGTTATAATAATAGTATAAATAATGTATCATGGAGGAAAATGTAATGGATAAGATTAAGGTTTTAGAGTTGCTTACACAAGATAAATATTATTCTGTTGATGATTTGCGTTATAATCAAAAGGTAGGGGTAATGTTTTCAAAAGAGCAGTTTTCCGAATTTTTATCAATAAAAGATGAGTTGGTAGAAGAGAATGTGCAGTTGTTTAGAGTTCTTCCTCTGAAAACTTTTAATTCGAAACATTGCTTTTATGTGTTTTTAAAGTATTTGGCTTCAGTATTTGAGGAGTATATAAGATTGCTGAGCTCAGATTTTGAAAGCAATCATAGTTCGCTGTTTATGAGAAACCTCGACGATATTATGATGTCTAGTGTGTTTTCGGAAATTGAGGGTTCTTTGAATATTGAAAATATTCCGACGACACACAAGAGGATCAAAGAAATATATCAGAAGAAAGAGCTTGTTGATAATAATGATATTATAGTTCGTAATATGTTGGATGCAGTAAAGTTTATTATCGAAAATAAACCTGCGTTCACTAAGGAAAATTTGCTGAAGTTATATAACATCTTAAGTAAGGATAGTTTACCGGAAGATAAGAAATTGAATGCCGGTTCATATTACCGTCATGATAGCGTTTATATTGGCAATTATGAAGGTGCACCTGTTGAAGTTATAGATGAATGCATGGATTCATTGTTTGTCTTCGCTAATGATAGTAAATGTTTAGAATCTTGTGGTGTATTGCTTCCTCATATTTGTCATTATTATATACTTTACGTTCATCCGTATTTTGATTTTAATGGACGTACTGCGAGAATGGTTTCTTTTTGGTTGAATTATATCAATGATATAGCAATTGCACCATATTTCATGAGCGAGGCTATTAATGACAGCAAGAGTAACTATTACCGCGCTATTGAAAATACGCGAAACACTAACAACGACTTAACGTATTTCTTGGGATATATTCTTGAGACTTCAATCAAGTATAGCTTCATTTACAAGAATCTTGAAGAGATCAAAAATATGCTTTCAAAGACCGGTGATAGCCTTACGAATACCGAATGGAACTACGTTAAGAAAATACTTGTGCATAATTCGGAGAATTACTTTAAGTATAAAGAGTTTTTAACGTATATCAATGCTACTATGACAAAACCTGGCGCCTTGAAGATTCTCAATAATCTTACCGACTACGGCATTTTAGAAAAGGCCAAAAACAAAAAAGGTGAGATTATTTATAAGTTGAATCAAGACTTGGTGGTTTATAAGTATAATGGGTAATAAAATTTAGGAGAAATCATTAAAGTGATAGAGTATGTAAAATTTTATAGTGTAAATGATTGGGCATCGGCGGATAATTTAAAGATGGCCGTTTCAGTAATAGAGAGTTTCTTGAAAAAATAATTAAATAATAATTGTCTTTGATTTTGCTATAAATGGAGGATGACACATACTGTCATCCTCCATTTATAAGTTTTATTCTATTCCATTAAAAATATCCATAATTTGTTTAGAAATATTACGCCAATCTGTTTTGAGAATTGCATAATAATTACTATCTCTTTTAAGAAAATTAGATTCTGATAGTGTGTTATCTGCTTCTTTTTTGATGCTGTAATATTTACTACCTGCAAATATTACTATTTCAAAAAGTTTACAAAGAACTTCGTCATATTTATCCTTATTGTCAAAAAGCTTTTTAGGGAAGATATTATTATATCCGTCAATATCCTTAAAAATATCATAAAAGAAATCATCATAGGATTTTTCTTTGTTCGTATAATCAAATATAACTTTTAAATCCGAATCGGTTATGTTTTTGTAATAATACCTTGAAGCTAATGTTACAAATGAAATACAAATAGTTCTCGCATTATGAGCAAATGGAATTATCTCAGAAGAGGTAGGATCATTCTCGTATTCTTTATCAAATTTGGAAATAAAAGTTTTTCTAAAATACGTATCAATGTAAAGAAGTTCTTTTACAAGCGAACATATTTGATATTGCTCATTAATGTTAAAAATAGGATTATAATATTTTTCTAAATAAAGCGTAGACGGTTTATTGCGGCTTGATGCTGGCAATTGAAAAATACCAGCCAAACACAGCTTACCAACTTCAACAAGATCGGTATTTTTGTAATCTTCCCTAAAATCTTTTGGAATTTCTTCGCCGCGTTTGGTTTGGTAAAACAATCCTGAATTTCTCATTGCAATAGCAAACCTAACTTGCTCAGGGGCGTTTGCTTTTAAGTCTATAGATTTTATTGCTTTTTGGGAATTAGTTGCCTTAGCTATTTCGAGACTAAATAAGTTCTTTTCATCCTCTGTTTCACCTAAGGTTTTTATGATTTTGCAAGGTAAAAAAAGATCATTTTCTTTATTTATCTCTTTGCTCTTATGCAGTAATGTGGTTGTTTGTCCGCCGTTTACAATAGAGAAATTTTTTAATTTTACTTGCTTACCATCAACATCAAAATTGTCGCAAATAATGGTTATTCCATTATTTTTGAACCAAAAGGTTTCAGGAGTCTTGCTAATAGTCTCATTTATAGAAGAATCTATATCTCGCTTTTTTATGTAGTATCTTAAGTTGCGAGAAAGAAGATTCGTGCTATGAGTAGCATATAATTCTTTTATGGAAAAAGCAGAAACGTTTACAATGGCAGCCTCATCACCGTAATATAGAGCATTGTTAGCTTCGTCAATTGTGATTTTCCCAATTTCTACAGTAGGGCGACGAGATTCGGATTCTTTAATCTCGTCAACAATGTCATCACTAAAATACAATTGTATTTCAAAATTCTTGCTGTCCAAATCGTGATCTTGGAGTAATTTTTTTATGCGGTCTTCACGAACTCTGTTTTTTGAAGCACTTGTATAAAAAACAAAACATACTTTTGATTCTTCGCCTATTTCGGCTCTTAAAGACAAATATCTTCTTTGAACAGTTTCGTTTACGATTTCATACTCTCCACGTTCCATGCTTTTGTAGAACAAAATCATTTTGGCAACAGCATCACGTACCTCGTCAAAGGTTATGTTTGCATAATATTTAGCTTGACAAATCATAAGATTATTAGTTTCCGAATTGGGATCGGTTAATAAAGCATCTACACCGCCGTCTTTGACAGAATCTACCAGTATATCTTTGATATCATTTTCGTCAAAGTAAAGAGAAGGGTTTTTGTAAAGATTAGACTTAACAGCTAAAGCGGCAAAAACGTGTTCGTCTTTTGCACTCCGTAAACAAGGGTACGAATCCTTCATAGTATGAATTTTTTCTTGTATGATTTCATAACTTGTTTTTTGAGGCATTATTGTATCTCCATTCTTTTTTTATTATGGGTATAGCAAAGATTTCTAAGTGTTTAATAAAAGTCTTTTAATCAATGATAGAAAAGTCAATACTCACAAAGACAGTTTTCTTTGTGAGTATGCTTTTTATATCTCACTTTTTGTGAGAATGAATGGTGGAGTCGAGGGGAGTCGAACCCCTGTCCGAAAATCTATTCACGCATCTTTCTCCGGGTGCATTCTGTCTATTTATTTTCCGCAAATTAACGCCGACAGACAGGCTTTAATTTGCGTATCGTTTTAAATCATGACCGCTATAAACGATAATTTACAGTTCACGTTCACCGCTAATTTGACACCTCAGCCGAGGGCGCGGTATGCCTCGGGGAGATG
>JBGVPD010000063.1:0-13527 GCA_045126815.1 Eubacteriales bacterium | reverse complement strand
ATTCCGAAGGAATTGCATATCATCAACACGAAGTGTTGCATCTCATCAAGCCGCAGGAGTATGCACGCTGGCGCGTGATGAGATACAGCCCCAAAGGGGCTGATGATATGCACCACGCTTCGCGCGGTGATGATATGCCAAACCTGCGGCTTGGATAAAAAAAGAAGTAACTTTTGGTAGACAAAAGTTACTTCTTTTTTGGGGTGAGTAATGGGACTCGAACCCACGGCCTTCAGGGCCACAACCTGACGCTCTAACCAACTGAGCTACACCCACCATATATCGAAGTAAGAAGTAGAAATAAAAAGAGTAAATTTTGAGACTCGCCTTTTTTGCGAGTCTCAATTACTCTGGCGCACCCTGGGGGATTCGAACCCTCGACCTACCGCTTAGAAGGCGGTTGCTCTATCCAGCTGAGCTAAGGGTACATTCTATCTCTCGCTTTGACACCACAGAATTATATCATATCAAATTACAATTGTCAAGCATAATTTTAATATTTCAGCATATTTTTTTATTTTTCTTTTTTATGATTATTTTCCGTTTTGCGTTGCTCTTTTTTTTACATTGTGCTATTATGTATATAGATAATTATGATCATTACCAAAAGAGGAGTTATTTAATGAACTACATTTTATCCGATTATAAACCAAGTAAACTTTTCCGTTATTTTGAAGAAATATGCGCTATTCCTCACGGCTCGGGAAATGAAAAAGGAATAGCAGACTATCTTTGCGATTTTGCGAAAAAGTTATCTCTTGAATATTACAGAGACGATCTTAACAACGTCTTGATAAAGAAAAATGCAACGCCGGGTTATGAAAACCACCCGCCCGTTCTTTTGCAAGGACACACCGATATGGTATGTGAAAAAAACGCTGACACTCAACACGATTTTGAAAAAGACGGACTCAAACTGTATATAAAAGACGGTTGGCTTTACGCCGAAAATACAACTCTTGGCGCCGATGACGGTGTTGCCGTTGCCATGATGATGGCTCTTCTTGCCGAAAACGACGTTAAACATCCTCCTCTTGAATGTCTTTTTACCGTTGAAGAAGAAACGGGTATGGGCGGTGCAATTGGATTCGATTATTCGCGTCTTTCAGCCAAAACGTTTATAAACCTCGACAGTGAAACGCTTGATTCGGCAATTGTTAGTTGCGCCGGTGGTGTTAAAACGGAATTTGTATTTGAGTTTGACGAATACAAATTACAAAACACGCCTATCAAGCTGTCTATAAAAGGCTTATCAGGCGGTCATTCGGGTATTGACATTAATTCAGGCAGAGAAAACGCAAACATACTTATGTCAAAAGTGTTAGGTAAGCTTTATAACAAGTTTCCTTTTAACCTCGTTTCAATAAATGGCGGAAACAAAGCAAACGCAATCCCGAGAGAATGCGAATGTGTTATAAGTGTGTTTGACAAAAAAGCAACCAAAGAAGATATATCGGCAATTTCAAAAGAAATAAAAAAACAGCTTTCTAAAGACGACAAAGCCTTTACACTAAAGATATGTTCCCCCGAAGAAAAATACGAAAAAATGTTTAGTTTTAAGGATACATCAAGGATTATAAGTACGATGAACCTTGTTCCAAACGGCGTATATACAATGAGTAGCACTATGGATAATCTCGTTGAGTCGTCTTCAAATCTCGGTATAGTTACCACCGAAAGCAACAAAGTAACACTTACTCTTATGCCCCGTTCATCTAAAGAAGAAAAGCTCGACGAAATAATAATGAAACTTGAAATGTTGGGTAAACTTTCAGGCGCTGTTATAACCCACTCGGAACGTCATCCCGGTTGGGAATACAGAAAAGAAAGTAAAATTAGAGACCTTTTTTCCAATTGTTACGAAAAGAAATTCGGCAAAAAACCTATCTTTGAAGCCGTACACGCAGGGCTTGAATGCGGTATTATATGTTCACACTTAGGCGACCTTGACGGAATTTCAATAAGTGCCGAGGTTTGTGAGATCCATACACCAAACGAACGATTAAATTTAAAATCCCTCTCCGACGCATACGAAATAACCTTAAATATGCTTGAGAATATGTAATAGAATGTCCTTGTTGCATTTTGAATAAAATGCAACAAGGATTTTTTATTACAAACATTATACGTTCTTACACTAAAAAGAATAATATTTTTTGCAAGTAGGTATTGCATTTTGAAAAAGAATGTGTTATAATTCCAATGTTATAAAAAGGCCTGTTGGTCAAGAGGCTAAGACGCCGCCCTCTCACGGCGGAATCAGGGGTTCGATTCCCCTACGGGTCACCATACAAAAAATCCGTTCTCACACGAGAACGGATTTTTTGTATTATTCACTATTCATTATTCATTTTAGTTACAGATTATCAAATAAACTGTACGTCTTATTTCTTATACGTAAAATCTACCCTTGCAAGTTCTGCACTGTCAATAGCAATACCCGCCGTTGCAACAAACGTATATTCCCCATTCTCAAGGTTTTCAATAATAGGCATAGAATAGTTTCTGAGATTTACAGTAAATTTACTTGCCATATCGTATGCCATTGAGCGTTTTACCAACTCTCCCGACTTATTATAAACATCAAGATATACATATCTTATCGGAAAGTTTGATTTCACCGTACTTGACAAAACTCCACACTGTATTTGTTCTTCGGTAATTTCATTATCAAGCAAAATATAAGGCAACTCACATTCTGTGATATCCTTATCGTATATTTCAAGGGTTACGGGAACATAGTCTGTGCTATACAGTTTATCAAATGTATATATATGGTCAACGTACCAAGTAGTTTTTACTCCATCCGTTCTTGTTTTGTCAAAACAGTTTGTTTGCTCAATACACTTTATTGAACTCTTATACGGATTGATTTTTCCGGCACCCGTTTTTACAACGTTAGGTTCCTCAACAACAACTCTTAAGTGAGACGTACCTTTGTCAAAATCCTTTGTAATTACAATATCTCCCTTTTTAAGTTGAGTATAAGCCTTATACATATCTTCAGGCGTATTTGCAGTTATTATCTGATTAGATTTTCTTACATTTTCGGGAACATTGTAATCTCCGCAAATCTTGCCCCTAAAATTCTTTACTCCGGGAGTAAGGTTGTCGGACAATCCATAAACAGACGGGTCAAATTGCTGAATAGAGTTCATAATAGACGAAACGCACTGTACGCCAAAAACGTCTTTCCAAGCCATAGACTCACAGGTGTATGTACCGTTAACCAAAGCCTCTTCAAACTGAATATAACTTACCTTCGTATCCGCATAAGGAATACCGGTATACTTCTGCCCTTTTACAAACGTAAGATCAATTCCCCAATTGGCCCACTTTTCGGAAACACCAAAAGTTTCAGAACACACCCACTCAAGCGAAGCCTGTTTTCTCATGTAATTCACAATAGCATCTCTGAAAGGCTCGTCGGGAAGACTAAACAAAACAGCTTTATAGTAATCGTCAACGTTTATGGGTACGATGGGGCTTTTTTTATCAACCTCATCTAACGTTTCTTCATTTTTCTCAATTATGTCGGTTGTACCCTCAGTGTGTTCTCCTTTGTTTTGTTTGTGTCCAACGCATGAAACAAACATAAAAATTACCAACACAACTAAAAGAATAATCAAGAATGTTTTCATAAGATATCCCCTCCCGATTTTTTTATTGAGTTACAAAAAAGTACCTTTTATTCAATTATACAGTATTAACTTAAAACATGCAATACGTATTTTATAAAACTAAATACAAGTTCATATAAGTGCTTTTTTATGGTTACTCTCAGCATTTATTATGACAATTAATATTGACTTTCGGCTAAAAACGTGTTATAATTATTGTATTAAAGCTATTGGATTATTAAATGGAGGGTACCATTATGAAACATATCGAGACAATCGAAACTCGCAATCTTTGCGAAAGCGCTAAAAATGGCGGTTGCGGCGAATGCCAGACTTCTTGCCAGTCAGCTTGTAAAACAAGTTGCGGTATTGCTAACCAGCAGTGCGAAAACAAGGAAAGCAAATAAGTTTTTAAAAAACTTTCCTATAGAGATGCCGCCTTTTTGGCGGCATTTTTACTGTATTTCAAAGGAGTATATTATCTTATGATACATCAGTACAAGCTTAACGGATATAATATCGTCCTCGACACCTGCTCGGGCGGTATTCACGTCGTAGACGATATAGCTTACGATATTATTGAACTTTTTGAAAAGTCCGACAAGAAAAATATCATCAACCAAATGACAGAAAAGTATGCCAATAAAAACGACGTAACCGAAAAAGATATTGAAGAATGTTACGAACAAATCGTTGAACTCAAAAACATGGGCAAACTTTTCTCCGACGATACGTTTGAAAATATGGCAGGTAAATTAAAAGAAAAAACGTCGGGCGTTGTAAAAGCTCTCTGTCTTCACATAGCCCACACCTGCAACCTTAACTGCGAATACTGTTTTGCAAGTCAGGGTAAATATCACGGAGAAAGAGCTGTTATGTCTTTCGAAGTAGGCAAACAAGCCCTTGATTTCCTTGTTGCTAATTCCGGCAGCAGAAGAAACCTTGAAGTTGACTTTTTCGGCGGCGAACCTTTGATGAACTTTGACGTTGTAAAACAGATCGTTGCTTATGCAAGAAGCATTGAAAAAGAACACAACAAGAACTTCCGTTTTACGTTAACCACAAATGGTCTTTTGATCGACGATGACGTTATTGAATTTGCCAACAAAGAGTGCAGCAACGTTGTTCTCAGCCTTGACGGAAGAAAAGAAATACACGACAAATACCGTGTTGACTATGCAGGTAACGGAAGCTGGGACAGAATAGTTCCCAAATTCCACAAACTTGTCGAAGCAAGAGAACACAAGAATTATTATATGCGCGGAACTTTTACACACGCTAACCCCGATTTTTTGAAAGATATTCAGCAGATGCTTGATTTAGGCTTTACCGAGTTAAGCATGGAGCCCGTTGTTTGCGCTCCCGGCGATCCCTCCGAGCTTACCGCTGAAGATCTTCCCATCGTTCTCGAACAGTACGAAAAGTTAGCTGAACTTATGTTGAAAAGAGACGAGGAAGGAAACCCCTTTACATTCTATCACTATATGATCGACTTAACGGGCGGTCCTTGCATTTATAAGAGAATATCCGGTTGCGGTTCGGGTACTGAATATATGGCTGTTACTCCTTGGGGTGACCTTTACCCATGCCACCAGTTCGTAGGCGAAGAAAAGTTTAAACTCGGCGATATTTGGACCGGTGTAACCAATAAAGATATTCAATGCGATTTTGCATCATGCAACGTTTACGCACGTCCCGACTGCCGTGACTGTTGGGCAAAATTATACTGCTCTGGCGGGTGCGCGGCCAACGCATACCACTCGACAGGTTCGGTAACAGGCGTTTATAAATACGGCTGTGAGCTATTCAGAAAAAGAATGGAATGTGCGATAATGGTTGAGATCGTTCGCACTCTTAAGAGAAATAAAAAATGAAAACTCCTATATGTGATTTTCTTGAAAAATACGCAAAAAGCAATACGTTAAGATTACATATGCCCGGTCACAAAGGCTGTGGTGAAACAGGTAGCGAAAAATACGATATAACAGAAGTATTTGGTGCTGACAGTCTTTATGAAGCATCGGGAATTATTGCCCAAAGTGAAGATATAGCCTCTAAAATTTTTAATTGCAAGACCTATTATTCTACAGAAGGCTCTTCCCTTTGCATACGCGCTATAATGTATCTCGTAACGCTTTATGCTAAACAGAATAACACCCCTACCCGTATTCTTGCTGGAAGAAACGCCCACAAGACTTTTATAAGCGCGGCTTCTCTTCTTGATTTTGATATAGAGTGGATCTATCCTGACGATAATTCTTCTTACCTTTCTGTTTTTATATGCCCCGACAAATTGGACCGCATTTTAACAGAAAGTACAGAAAAATTTACAGCCGTTTACATAACCTCTCCCGACTATCTCGGAAACATATCAGACATAAAGAAAATAGCGAATGTATGCCACAAACACGATACCTTGCTTATTTGTGACAATGCTCACGGGGCATATCTGCATTTTATTGAAAACTCACAACATCCTATTGCTTTAGGCGCTGATATATGTTGCGACTCGGCACATAAAACCCTACCCGTATTGACCGGCGGAGCTTATATGCATATTGCAGATACTGCGCCGCAAATATTTATTGAAAATGCAAAAAATGCGCTATCCCTCTTCGGTTCAACAAGTCCTTCGTATTTGATATTACGATCACTTGACAGAGCTAACAGCTATATCGAAAACGGTTACAAAGATAGGCTTTCCAACATTGTGTCACACCTTTCTAAAATCAAAGAAAAACTGTTAAATAGCGGTTACACTTTGAATGGAAACGAGCCATTAAAAATAACTGTAAACACAAAAAGTTATGGCTATTTGGGTTATGAATTTGCAGATATTTTGCGAAAACATAATATTGAATGTGAATTTTCGGATAACGACTTTATGGTGTTAATGTTCACCCCGGAAATAACCGAGAAAGAGATTACATACTTGGAAAATGTATTGCTTTCAATTCCTCAAAAAAAGGTTATTGCTGATACGCCCCCTGCAAATGTTATCCCTAAAAAGATAATGTCACCACGCCAAGCAACACTATCAATGCAAGAAAAACTTCCCGCAAAGGAATGTTTAGGCAAAATTTTAGCGCACACGTCTGTAGGTTGTCCTCCCGCCGTTCCGATAATCGTTTCGGGAGAACTTATTGACGAAAACGTTATAAAATGTCTCAAATACTATCAAATAAACGAATGTTGGGTAGTAAAAGAATAAATACTTATAAAAATCCTCCGATTATTTTTTCGGAGGATTTTTTACACCATACTAAAAGCTTGTTTTTAAATTTGCATACATTATTCGATATGCCTTGATTTTTGGTAAAATTATGGTATAATATATATGTTATACTGTTATTGAAATCTTAAAAATAAAATTTAGTAAATATGAAAGGACATAATATTTATGTTAAAAGGAAATGCTATCGTCGGTCAGTCCGGCGGACCTACCGCTGCTATTAACGCTACCTTGGCAGGTGTTATTAAAGGCGCTTTTGATGCTGAAGCTATCGACGTTATTTACGGAGCTCACAACGGCGTTGAAGGTATGCTTAACGAAAGAATTACAAACCTCAACGAAGTATTGAAATCAGACCTTGATTTTAAACTTTTGGCTTCTACTCCCGCTGCAGCGCTCGGCTCTTGCAGACGTAAACTCCCTAAAATGGGCGAAGATGACGCAGTTTATGAAAAACTTTTTGACTTCTTCAAAAAATATGATATTCGCTATTTCTTCTATATCGGCGGAAACGATTCAATGGACACTGTTGCAAAGGTATCTGCTTATGCCGCTTCTCACGATTATGAAATAAAGGTTATGGGTGTTCCCAAGACTATCGACAATGACGTTGTTGGAACTGACCATACTCCCGGATACGGCTCTGCAGCTAAATATATTGCAACTTCTATGCAGGAAATTATTCGTGACTGCGCTGTTTATACAGTTAAGGCTGTTACAATAGTTGAAATAATGGGTAGAGATGCAGGTTGGCTCACAGTTGCCGCAGGTCTTCCCCGCATCATTAACGGAATCGGCCCCGATTACATTTATCTCCCCGAAAGAGATTTTGATACTGATAAATTTATTGAAGACGTAAAAGTTGCCCTCGAAAAACATCCTAACGTTGTTATTGCTGTATCCGAAGGCCTCAGAGGTGCTGACGGCAAGTACGTTGGCGAATCAACACAGAGTGGCGCTACCGACGTATTCGGTCACAAATATTTGTCAGGTACCGGTAAATGCTTAGAACTTCTTGTAAAAGAAAAGATCGGTTGCAAGGTTCGTTCAATCGAACTTAACCTCCTCCAGAGATGCGCTTCACACTGCGCTTCAAAAGCTGACATCGACGAGTCTCTTATGGTTGGTGCTGCTGCAGTTAAGAACGCTACTGCAGGTGTTACAGGAAAAATGATGTGCTTTACACGTACATCTGATGCTCCCTACACTGTTGAACCTACTTATGCTGATATCGACAAGATCGCTAACCAGGTTAAAGAAGTTCCTGCAGAATTCATCAACGAAGCAGGAAACAACGTAACAGACGCTTGTCTTGAATACATCAAACCTCTTATTAACGGCGAATCCGAAGTGTTCTGGAAAGACGGTCTCCCCTGTCATTTTGCAATAAATTACCGCGGTTAATTTGCATATTTTTTCACTCATGCGCAAATACTACTTCCGTAACAAAATTTTTTAGGGAGTGGTAAAGAATGTCAAACAAAAGCATTAAGATCGCATCGGGAATTATTGCGGGTACTGTTGCCGCAACAGCAGTAGGTGTGGCTATGAAATCTATGCATAAGCCAAAATCAAAACTGCAAAAATCAACGGCAAAAACCCTTAACACCATTAGCTACGTAACTCATAGCTTGGCTGATATGATAGGTTAACTTTTTGATTCTTTTGTAGGATCAAAAAAACTTAACAAAAAATCGGACAGAGAATTATTTAACGTTCTCTGTCCTTTTTTAGTATATTAATATCTTATACATCGACAATGTTTATACTATAATATTTAATATAAATACTTTATATATGTATTGACACTTTCTTTAAAAAGGTATATAATGTAGGGTAATAATGTAATATTTTAACTTATTAAGGAGTGTTATCCAAAAATGAAAAGAGTGTACAATTTTTCTGCAGGCCCATCTATGTTGCCTTTATCCGTACTTGAGAAGTGCGCAAACGAAATGGTTTGTTACGGCGATTCAGGTATGTCAGTTATGGAGATGAGCCATCGTTCTCCCGTTTACGAGGAGATTATTGCAGGAGCTGAGGCACTTCTGCGCGAAGTAATGAATATACCCGAAAATTACAAGGTTTTGTTTATGCAGGGCGGCGCTTCAACTCAGTTTGCTGCTGTTCCCCTCAACCTTATGACAGGTTCGGGAAAGGCTGACTATATTGTTTCAGGTCAGTTCTCAAAGAAGGCTTTCCAAGAAGCTAAAAAATACGGCGACGTTGTTTGTATTGCTTCTTCCGAAGATAAAAATAACTCTTATATCCCCGTTGTTAAGAAAGAAGATATTCGTCCCGATGCCGATTATGTTCACGTTTGCTTTAACAACACGATATACGGAACTAAATACTATTACATTCCCGATACAGGTGATATTCCTCTTGTTGCAGACATGTCTTCTTGCATCCTTTCTGAACCGGTTGACGTTTCAAAATTCGGTATGATCTATGCCGGTGCACAGAAGAATATGGCTCCTGCAGGACTTACTGTTGTTATTATCCGCGAAGACCTTCTCGGCAAGGAAAAAGATTTTACTCCCGTAATGCTTAATTACAAAACTATTGCCGACAACTCTTCTATGTATAACACACCTCCCTGCTATCCTATATACGTTTGTAAGCTCGTTCTTGAATGGATCAAGGATATGGGCGGACTTGAGGTTATGAAAGAAAAGAACGTTAAGAAGGCGGCTGTTCTTTACGATTACCTCGATTCTCAGGACTACTATATTGCTCCCGTTGAAAAACAGAGCCGTTCTATGATGAACGTTACTTTTGTAACAGGAGATCCTGAACTCGACAAGAAATTTGCTAAAGAAGCTGATGCTAAAGGCTTTAAGAACATTAAGGGTCACCGTTCGGTAGGCGGTATGCGTGCTTCGATTTACAACGCTATGCCCTATGAAGGTGTTGTTGACCTTGTTGAATTTATGAAGAACTTTGCTAAGGAAAATCCCAAGGGTTAAGAAGGTAATTAATAAAATGAAAAACATTCAACTTTTAAATAAAATAGCTCCCTGCGGAACAGATCTTTTTGATAAGACTAAGTACGAAATTTCGGAAAATGCCGAAAATCCCGATGCTATAATGGTTCGTTCTGCTGTAATGCACGAAATGGAATTTGGCGATAACCTTAAGGCGATTGCCAGAGCGGGTGCCGGCGTAAACAATATTCCTCTTGATAAATGCGCTGAACAAGGAATTGTTGTATTCAACACTCCCGGAGCAAACGCTAATGCAGTTAAAGAACTTGCAATCGCTGCTCTTATGCTCGCTTCTCGCGACATTGTCGGCGGTATCGAATGGGCAAACTCTCTTAAGGGGACTGAAAACGTTGCTAAACAGGTCGAAAAAGGTAAATCTAAATTCGGCGGCGTTGAGATAATCGGTAAAACATTAGGTATAATCGGACTTGGTGCTATCGGCGGTATGTTGGCAAACGCTGCAGCAAGCTTAGGCATGAAGGTTATCGGTTGTGACCCCTACCTCAGTGTTGATGCTGCTTGGCATATTCACGAAGGCGTTGAAAGAGTTGCAACTTTTGAAGACGTGTTTAAAATGTCTGACTATATCAGCGTTCACGTTCCTTCAACCGCAGAAACAAAGGGATTCCTCAACGCAAGTTCATTTGCTATGATGAAAGACGGTGTTAGAATCCTTAACCTCGCAAGAGCTGATCTTGTAAACACAGATGACCTTAAGGCTGCTATTGAAGAAGGTAAAGTTGCTTCTTACGTAACAGACTTCCCCACAGAAGAAACTATCGGTGTTAAAGGTATAGTTGCAATTCCCCATCTCGGTGCATCAACTGAAGAAGCTGAAGATAACTGCGCTGTTATGGCTGCAAAAGAGCTTATTGATTACCTCGAAAACGGTAACATCAAAAACAGCGTAAACTATCCTATGGCTGTTATGCCCCGTACACATAAAAACAGAGTTTGCATACTTCACGCAAACATTGAGGGATTGGCTTCAAAAATCACTTCTCTTTATAAGGGTGATTTCTTGACCAAAACAAGAGGCAATTACGCTTATACAATTGTTGATACAGATGAAGTTTCCGAAAACGCAGTTTCATCCACCAAAGCACTTGACGGTGTATACAAGGTAAATATTATATAAGATAATTTCTGTATAAAACGGTAAGATTATTCTTGCCGTTTTATTGTTTTCTACTTAAGGCAACAATTGTTTTTTCTTGCTAAAAAGCCTTGAAAAACGGGTAGATGTATAGTATAATTATATGTGTTATATTTTTCGAATCGAGGTTGCAACTATGAAGGAAACGGTAAAGAAAATAATAGCAGAAAAACTTGGATTGTCTGTTGAAGACATAGACGATACAAGCGACATAATGGAAGTTTACGGCGCAGACTCGCTCGATGCCGTAGATCTGGTTTTGACTTTTGAAGATTATTTTGGCTTTTCTGTTCCCGATGAAGATGCGATCGAACTTCGTAACGTAATAAAAATAGTTAACTATATTGAAGAACATAAATAATTTTTTTGGAGTGATTTTATAATGAAAAAAGCAGTTATGTATGGCGGCGGTAACATCGGTAGAGGTTTTATCGCTCAACTTTTCAACCTTTCAGGTTATGAAGTAGTTTTTATTGACGTTGTTGATGCTCTCGTTGAAAAAATGAACAACGAGAAGGAATATCCTGTTTACATTACCAACGGCGATTCTTATGACAAGTATACCGTTACAAATGTTAGAGCGGTAAACGGCAAGGACGAAAATGCAGTTGCAGAAGAAATCGCTACTGCTGACGTTATGGCTACTGCTGTCGGCGTTAATATTCTTAAATTTATTGCAAAACCCGTTGCAGCAGGTATTGAAAAAAGAGCTTCCATAAACGGTAAGCCCCTCAACATTATTATTTGCGAAAACAAGATAGATGCAGATAAATATCTCCGTTCACTTGTTAACGAACACCTTTCGGATGCAGGTAAGAAATACTTTGAAGAACAGGTTGGCTTGGTTGAAGCTTCCATCGGCAGAATGGTTCCCGCAACTCCTGATAACATAAAGGCAGAAAACTTCCTCGCTGTTTGCGTTGAGCCTTACTGCACACTTCCCGTTGACAAAAATGGATTTAAAGGCGAAATTCCCGAAATTAAAAATATGGAACCCTTTGCTCCTTTTGAATTCTTTATTCAGCGTAAACTCTTTATGCACAATATGAGCCACGCTGTTACAGCTTATCTCGGTAACCTTTGCGGTTATGAATACATTTGGGAAGCAATAGCAGATCCCAGAATTAAATACGTAGCTCTCAGAGCTCTTCTTGAGTCATCTTTGGCTATGCACAAAGAACATAAGGTTGACATTTCTGAACTTCTTGACCACTGCTATGATCTTCTTAACAGATTTACAAATAAGCTTCTCGGCGATACAATAGCTAGAGTCGGAAGAGATACACAGAGAAAGCTCAACAAAGAAGACAGAATTGTCGGTGCTCTTAACCTTTGCAAAAAGATGGGTGTTGAAGTTAAATATCTTTACGTTGCAGTTGCCGCAGGTCTTCACTTCGGTCCTGAAGGCGATGACTCTTCAATAGAAATCGCTAATTTCACTAAGGAAAACGGTGTTAAGGCTGCTCTCGCAAAATACTGCGATATCACTGATGAAAAAGACGTAGAGGCTATTACATACTACTACGAAGAGCTTAAGAACGGCATAGATAGCATTAAATAAAACAAAATGGAAAGAACAAAACTGTCAGACAGAAAACTTCCCGACTACACCAAAGGCGAAGAAATATTTAATATGGTATCACATATCGTCGGTGGCGGTTTTGGTGTTATAGCTCTTGTATCTTGTGTTATTTATGCATTCTTATTTAGTGATGTATATGGAATAGTCGGATCATTTATTTACGGAATATCAATGATACTCCTGTATACAATGTCCAGCATATACCACGGATTAAGAAGAAAAACGGCAAAAAAAGTATTTCAAGTCATTGACCACTGTACGATTTTTGTACTGATTGCAGGTACATATACCCCTATTGTTTTATGTTCTATAAGACAAGCCAACGCACTGCTTGGTTGGAGCATATTCGCACTTGTGTGGGGAGTATCGGCACTTGGGATAACACTAAACGCTATTGACCTAAAAAAGTATGCTGCATTTTCCATGATATGTTATTTAGGCCTGGGCTGGTGTATAATACTCGGTGGAAAAACAGCTATACAAGCTATTCCTTTCCCCGCTATGATGTATATTCTTGCGGGAGGGGTTGCGTATACGGTAGGTGCTGTATTCTACGGAGTTGCAGCTAAAAAGAAACTACGCTACATACACTCTGTATTTCATATATTTGTTGTAATCGGAAGTATTTTGCAATATTTAGGAATTATATTATACATATTATAAACAACAAAACAACCGTCTTATCATAAAAGTTAAGACGGTTGTTTTGTTATCTAAATAAAATCTAAAACAATAGAGTTAGAGGACAATTCCACCAGTTCTATATATTTATTTAACAAAGCAAAAGACCATCTCAAATGAGATGGTCTTTTGTGTTAGCATCGACCTATTTTACCGGACCGTCGCCAGTCAAGTATCGTCGGCACAGTACAGCTTAACTACCGTGTTCGGAATGGGAACGGGTGGACCCTGTACGATATAGACACTAACTATACAGCTTTCGCTGTTGG
>JBGVPD010000062.1:0-12721 GCA_045126815.1 Eubacteriales bacterium | reverse complement strand
TGGCAATTTTGTTTTCGATGGTTACGCTTGCCAATGCCTTTACGGGTTTGTCGGTGTCAAACACCTTGCGAATTTTAACTTGATATTTCATCGCTAATTTCCTCCATTTTCTTTTTGCTTTTGTTATTTTTTTCATAAACCTTAATTACTGCATCTTCGATCTTTTTACGTAATTCAGGTGTTTTCGGAAGAACCACAGGATGATAAAGAATCCCTTTGCTTTCTTTACTTCTATAAGAAGTTGACGGCATAGTTACAAATATTCCGTTTCCGGCATCAATAACGCGAACACCATAGATATCAATAATTCCATCTATGGTAACTGTCGCCACTGCTTTAAGAGATTTATTTTCATCGTTTATGCGCTTCGTAATTTTTGCTGTACAATTCATAGTTGTCTCCTCCGATTTTTCGATTGAATTTTAAATTAGTCATTTATTTTTCAAGTTAACGATTATAACTATAGACATAAAAAACCGAGTTGTTTTATTCAACTCGGTACCTAAAGATATTTAGTTATCTTGAATGTTCTTTCTGTCTTTGCAGAAATTTTTCGTAATGCTCAAGTGCTTTTACTACGTGCTCTTCAGCTTTACTATCAGTGTAAGAGTCAGGAATAAAGCGTCTAAGTTTCTCATAGGAGAATTTTCGTTTTGCCACTTGATTAGGCTTTGTTTCTTCCATAATTTCAGAGACACTCTCGTAATCAAGCAAACCTTGCTCAAATAACTTCCTCATTCTTATTGTCTGAGCGTGTGAAGGAAAAATTTCCGTTTCCTCGATACGGTCAACTACATCTCTTTGACTTTCTTCGTCAAGGTAAGATAGTTCAACCGCCGGTCGCATTTTCATTTGGCCATTATCTACATACTCAAGCAGTTCTGAAACAAGGTTAGTAAGACGAATATATCTGTGAATTTGGCTAGTGCTATCACCACTTTCAATAGCAAATTCTTGATTGCTTCGCAACTTCGTACCCAGTGGGTCCGAAGTTAAATCATTACGCTTTCCTTGTCGATTCATAGCATCAAGTCGCATCTTATATGCGTATGCCTTTTCAGAGGGGAGAATATTGGATCGTTGATAATTGCTTTCAACCATCAATACAATTGCTTCATCCCTTGTCAAATCGACTACATCACAGCGCAGAGATTCTATACCGGCCAATTCACAAGCACGTTTTCGTCTGTGTCCTGAAATCAGTTCATATCTTCCGTCATCTTTTTTCCTTACGGTAGCAGGAGTGATAATTCCTCGTTCCTTGATACTTTCGACAAGCCTATCCATGTCTTCATCATCATTAACCTGATAAGGGTGCTCGGGAAAGTCATCAATTTCAGAAATAGGAATGTCATAAATCTTTTTAAGACTTACTTCATCACGTTCTTGCTGGGTAGTGAACAGACTATCTACTGAGGTTAGCAGTCCGTTTACGCTCCTTGTCGCCAATCTGTTCCACCTCCTTTACTAAAACACCGTAAGCATTTGCGGCTTTGCTATTAGGGGCGTGTTTAAAGATGCTCTTATCTGCTGTACTAATTTCAGCTAATCTGACTGTAGAAGGTATAACCGCATTAAATATTGGTAGACTATTGCCATATAGTTCTTTGACACTCTTAACGATATCTTTCCTAAAATTAGTTTCATTTGCCATCGTTAGAAAAATGCCGCCAACTTTTAGCTTTGGATTTAACTGTCTTCGCACTTGATTAACTGTGCTCAATAATTCAGTCATATCCTCAGCAGCTAAATAGTCAGCTTGAACCGGAACGACAACATAATCCGAAGCGGTTAAGGCATTGATAACCAACATACCCAACGAAGGTCTGCAATCAAGAAGAATAAAATCGTAATTGTCTTTGAGTTCATCAATATAACCTTTTAGCACGGTTTCGCGGCTCATTACATTTACGAGATTTACTTCAAGCGCAGATAATGTCTTGTTTCCGGGGATGAAGTCAAAACCTTCTTTATGGGATAAAATCTCATCACGATTTTCCGCTTCAATTCCGTTAATGACATCGAACATACAATTTGTTAAGGTTAAGTCCAATTCATGCGGTTGTCGCTTACCTAACATTTTTGTCAGATCTCCTTGTGGGTCCACGTCGATTACCAATACCTTGTGTCCATTAGCAGCCAGACCAGCACCTAAATTAAAAACGGTAGTGCTTTTACCAACTCCGCCCTTTTGATTAGCAATCGCAATCACTTTACATTTGCTCACCGGATGTTTCCTCCTTTCTTTAAGATTTGAAACTTTCGTTCCATCAAAACTCAACAGAAACCTGTTGAGCTTTGATCGTGCGTTTAATTTGTTCTCAACACCCCAAACGCAAAGGGAAGTCGTTAGACGCTCAGTTGCGAACCGAGTCCATAGGAATTCCACCTCTCCGCCTTCTTTATGGCCGAGCCGCGAGTTACGGAAGTATCATTAACCCTTGTATCTTTCATCGCCACCTCCGAGAGCAACTCGGATTCTTGTTGTATAAAACTTAATCGCTCGCTTCCAACGGGAAGGTCATCGCGGTTCTACAACCTCGGCTCAGGTTTCCCCAATACAAGGAACGTGCCTAACGAATGTATATTCAGTTGTCAATTTGCATCGGGGATTTTTGCCCCTCACTAATCAGTTGTGAGACAAAATGAAAAACTACCAAGATTTTTTTTAAAAAAATCAAAAAAATTTTTTTGGAATAAAAAAACACCCATTTATTTCCGCTTAAATGAGTGCAAAAAAAATAAGCCCACCGATAAATCGATGAGCTTACTTATACGAATCAATAATTAATTTGTAGATTTATATGAAATTGTGCGATCTTTTGAAAATTGGCTTAACCCTGGTTTAAATTGGCTTAAAATATGGATTAAGATAAAAAAATAACCCTGTATATCAATAGATATACAGGGTTACACAGACTTATTTAGTCAATAGGCTTCATTGTGGGGAACAATAAAACGTCCCTGATAGATGCGCTGTCTGTAAGAAGCATTACAAGTCTGTCAATACCGAAACCAAGTCCGCCTGTGGGGGGCATACCGTATTCAAGAGCTGTAACATAATCGTAGTCAACTTCTGCTCCTGTTTCGGGTTCTGCTGCTCTCTTTGCGGCAACCTGCTTTTCAAAACGTTCTTTCTGGTCAATAGGATCGTTCAACTCGCTGAATGCATTACCAAACTCTGTCGCATTGATAAAATACTCAAATCTCTCTGTGAATGCGGGATCTGAAGGCTTTCTCTTCGCAAGAGGACTGTTTTCAACGGGATAATCGTATATAAATGTAGGCTGTATAAGCTTTTCTTCAACGTATGCATCAAAGAATTCTATAAGAACTGTTCCCTTTGTTGCATTATCCTCAACCTTAACGTGCATCTTCTTTGCACACTCTCTTGCTTCTTCGTCTGTCTTCCAATCGTTATAGTCAACTCCGGCATACTTCTTAACTGCCTCAACCATCGTAAGTCTTTCCCAGTTGCCCATATCGATCTTGTTACCCTGATAGTCTATAACAAGGCTTCCGCAAATCTTTTCAGCAAGGAGCTTGTACAACTCTTCAACAAGGTCCATCATACCGTAGTAATCGGTAAACGCCTGATACAACTCAATTGACGTAAATTCGGGGTTATGCTTTGTATCCATACCTTCGTTACGGAATATTCTACCAACTTCGTAAACCTTGTGCATACCGCCGACTATCAATCTCTTAAGATAAAGCTCTGTCTCAATACGCAAATACATATCCATATCGAGCGTATTGTGATGAGTCTTGAAAGGTCTTGCGGATGCGCCTATCTCGATCGGAACGAGGATAGGTGTATCAACTTCAAGAAATCCCTTTGAATCAAGGTAATTTCTAATTTCCTTCAAAATCATTGAGCGCTTAATAAATGTATCTCTAACCTCGGGATTAACGATAAGGTCAACGTATCTCTGACGGTATCTGAGATCGGTATCCTTAAGTCCGTGGAATTTTTCGGGCAGGGGAAGAAGTGACTTCGCAAGAAGAGTTATCTTCTGTGCATGTACAGATATTTCTCCTGTCTTTGTCTTAAATACAAAGCCTTCAATACCGATTATATCACCGATATCCCATTTCTTAAATTCAGCGTATATAGATTCGCCTTCTTCAAGTCCTGCATCAACGTCATCGCGACGGATATACGCCTGTATATTTCCCTCGCTGTCCTGTATAGTTACAAAACTTGCCTTACCCATAATTCTTCGGCTGATTATTCTTCCGCCGATTGTTACGGTCTTGCCTTCGTATTCTTCAAAATTTTCTCTTATGCCGTTTGAATAAGCGCTTACGTCAAATTTAGTAAGGGTAAAAGGATCTTTTCCCGCTTCCTTCAAATTTGCTAACTTCTCTCTTCTTATTCTTACAACCTCGTTATAATCCTGTTCGGGTTGCTGGTTATTAACATTGATATTGTTGTCGCTCATTTTATGTCACCTTTTTAAATTACAGTTTTCTCTTTTTCTTACTTCTTCATAATTTCAAGAACTTTAAATTCAAGTTCACCTGCAGGTGTTGCAACCGTTACCGTATCATTAAGACCGGCACCAATTATTGCACTTCCGATAGGTGAACGGTCGCTTATTTTGCCGTTCATAGCGTCAGCTTCTGTTGAACCAACTATTGTATATTCAACCTCGCGGTTTCTCTTAACGTCAAGAAGTCTGACACTGGCACCAACGTTAACCGAGTTTGTATGAACGTCGCTGTCGCTGATTACCTTAACGTTCTTGAGCATTTCTTCAAGCTCAACAATTCTTGATTCAACCTTTCCCTGTTCGTCTTTTGCTTCCGTATATTCACTGTTTTCGGAAAGGTCTCCGAAAGAAAGTGCCAATTTTATTGCTTCCGTAACTTCCTTACGCTTTGTTGTCTTCAAGTATGAAAGCTCCTCCTGAAGTTTTTTCAAGCCTTCATCTGTTACGATAATCTGTTCTGCCATTGTATTTCTCCTCTTTCATGTTATTACGTTTTATTTTTAAGATATTTATTTTATTTACTTAACGCTTCAACAGCCGTTCTCAACTGAACGTCCTGTTCAAACGTTAACTTATATATACTTGTGTTCTGCAACTCTTCGGGAAGAGCCACTTCTATATCGGGTTTGACTCCTATTCCGTCATAACTCTCGGAATACGGAGGACAATACGTCTGCGTAGTCATACATACCGCAGAACCGTCCGATAACCCGAAAACGCTCTGCATAGTTCCCTTACCGTATGTTGTCTGTCCAACTATCACGGCTTTTTCATAATCCTTAAGCGCAGATGTAAACAGCTCCGCAGCACTTGCCGTACTGCCGTTTACCACAACTGCCATTGGATAATCAAATGATTTTTCATCCGATTTTCTTACTATTTCTTCACCGTAACGGTCAATTATTCTTATAATAGGACCTTCGGGCAAAAGCATATCCAAAATCTTTGTAATAGACTCAAGATCTCCGCCTGGATTATATCTTACGTCAAATACAAACTTAACAGCCCCCATCTTCAACAATTCGTTTATTGCATTCTCAAATTGCTCAGGGGTTCCAAGATCAAACTCAACAATTCTTATGATACCCACATTTTCGTTATGCAGATAATAATTTACCGTTTCTTCAACAATAAATCCGCGAACTATTGAAAAATCTATGCTTTTCTTTCCCTCGTTAGTCTCTCTCATTACCGAAAAGTTTGCAACGCTACCCGCCTTACCGAGCATAACGTTCATAGCCTCGGCATAGCCTATCTCGGCTACCTTTTTACCCTCGACTATATATATCAAATCACCGACTTCAACCCCGCTTTCAAGGGCAGGTGATCCGTTTACCACACCAACGACCTCGATAGCGTTAAATTCGCTGTTATAAACAACGGTTACGCCTATTCCCTGCATATCGGCATTATTGTTCGCAGTAAAAGCTTCAAATTCCTCACTCGTCATATAGTAAGTATATTTATCGTTTAGTGCGGCAATATAGGCTTTGGGCAAATAGTCTTCCAAATTTTCCGTAGAGATCTCTTTTAAAAAGTATTTTTTGGTCAATTCATCAATATACTCAAGCTTACTTTCCCAAGTAGCCTTCGTGTTGTCCGAGTTTTCATTTACGATCTTGTTTCTGAACATCTGCGTTACCGCAAGAAACGTTGTCTGAAACGTGATCACAACCAAAACCGCGCATACGACCAAAAATACGGGTATACTTATCTTTTTCTTCGACATTATTTCACCGTAATATTTTATCCCCAAATAGTCAGCTTAGGATGTGAAAGAAGTCCGCATTCCAAGGGGTTTAACAAGCTTCCTGATTTGCTTATCTCAAGATGCAAGTGAGGACCTGAAGAATTTCCCGTACTTCCCGAAAGAGCTATCAAGTCACCCTTGTTTACCTTTTGTCCAACCTTAACTTTAAGCAAACTATTGTGTGCGTAAAGTGTCGTATAGCCTGAACCGTGGCTTATTACTACGTAATAGCCGTAGCTGTTGCTCCACTGGGCAATATCAACGGTTCCTGCAGCACAAGCTCTTACGGCACTGCCCGTCGGACAGCTTATGTCAATTCCACGGTGGGTATCTGAAACCCATCTTCCGTATATCTTGTAGGTACGGGGACCGAATTTTGACGTTATAATATTGTTTGCATTACTCAAAGGCCATGCAAAATCTCCGGTGAAAGTACCGTTATTCTTTTTAGCCAACTCTTTCAAATATGCGTCAAGAGCAGCATTTTCTTTTTCTTCTGCCTTGCGAGCTTCGTTATATTTTTTAAAGTATTCAGCCTCGGTATTCTTCGCTTCGTTGTAAAATCCTTCAGCCTCTTTCGCCTTCTTATCAAGCTCTGCTTTGCTTTCTTCTAAATTACTTTTAACCGTTTCGTTACTTGTTTTTAAAAGCTCAATTTCTTCTTTTTGAACAGCTAACGCCGCTTTTTCTTCGTTAATATTTTTCATAACACGCTTGTCATAATCAAGCATATTCGTCATTCTCTCAATACTTGTCAAAAAGTCGGAAATACTTTCCGAGCTTAAAAGCATTGTAAGATATCCCATCGAGCCGTTTTCGTAAGTAACACGGAGTCTGTCCTTAAAGTTTTCAAACTTCTCATCAAGCTCTTTTTCTTTTGCCTCAATTTCAGCTTGTTTTGCTTCAATTGCTTTACCGTACTCTTCAATAAGACTTTCGGTCAATTCTATCTGCTCATTTAAGTTTGCAATCTGCTTATCGAGATATTCTTTCTGCTTAAGATAGCTATTTGCATTTGCCTTAGCTTCATTCATCAGTTTTTCGTATTCTTTTTGGTCTTTTTGAAGCTGTTCTATTCTGTCTTCATGCCCCTTAACCGTCGAGTCTGAAACCTTAGCTGCCAAAACCTTATTCGTTTGCTCCATCGGCGAAGAAACAATAAACATAGCGGATACTGATAATAACACAACTGCCGTAAGCTTTATCAATAAACTTCGTCTGTTTTTCATAAAAACTCCTTTTCGTTTTGGCCTTTTATGCCTTAAGGTTTTTCCTTAGTGATATCGAGCTGCCTATTACACCTGCCAAAACGCCTATTCCGACGAATATAAGAAGCAACCAGTTTTGCATTTCCGCAAACGGAATAATTTTAAACATATTGTACTCGGATGCAACCGCTTTCTGTAAAAACTTGTAAATGTACATCTCTATACCAAAAGCAATTCCCGATGATATAAGACCGATTATTATACCTTCCAAAACGAACGGAAGCATAATAAACCAGTTTGTAGCGCCAACGTATCTCATTACGCTTATCTCCTGTCTTCTGCCGAAAACAGCAAGTTTTATCGTATTTATTATTACAAAAAGGCTAACCACAAACAGAACTGCCAAGAACCAAACGAAAATCCAGATAATACCGCTCTTCATAGTCTCAAGCGTCTGAGCTATATCCGCACGGCAATTTACCTTGTATATTCCCTCTGTTTTCGTAAGGTCATTTTTCAACGTCTCAACGTTTGCGTTGCTCTTATAAGTAATAACGATAGATGCAGGATAAACGTCGCTCGTTATACCATCAAAAAAGTCGGGAAACTCTTTTGAATACTTTTCTTTCTCCTGCTTCAACGCATCTTCTTTTGAAATATATTCAATCTTTTTTATGTTTGAATATGTATTAACTTTTTCTCTTATACTGTTTATTTCTTCTTCGGTTTTATCAAGCTCGATAAATGCAACGATTTCATTCATATCCCCCAAAGAATCGAGGTTTTCATTCAAGTTTGCAACTATCAAAGCAAAGCTTCCCATAACCACAAGACACGACAAAAGAACGGTTATAGAAGCAAGAGTCATAACACCGTTTCGCCAAAGACCTTTAAAACTCTGGCTGATAAAATACATTATACTGTATCTTCTCATTCAAACATTCCCCCTACTCTGTCCTCTATCATTTTTCCGTTTTCAAGTCTTATAACTCTCTCTTGGAAATGGTCAACGAGGTTCTTTTCGTGGGTAATAACCACAACCGTTTTGTTTTTGCTTCTGTTTATACGGCGGAGAAGATTCATCATATCAAAGCTAAGCTCGGGATCAAGGTTACCCGTAGGCTCGTCCGCTATGATTATACCGGGATTGTTAGCCAAAGCTCTTGCCAAAGCAATTCTCTGTTGCTCACCGCCCGACAATTCACTGGGATAGCATTTCATTTTATCATGAAGTCCCACGATATTCAAAAGCGCGGGAACTCTTCTTCTGATCGCTGAATTGGATTCTCCTATTGCTCGCATCGCAAATGAAACGTTTTCAAAAACAGTCTTGTTCTGAAAAAGTCTGAAATCCTGAAAAACTACGCCAAGTTGGCGTCTGTAATACGGAACTTTATAATTAGACATACGGGAAAGGTCGAACTCGTCTACCTTGATCGTTCCCGACGTTACTTTTTCCTCTCTGAGAAGGAGTTTCATCAATGTCGATTTACCGGCACCCGATGAGCCTACGATAAATACGAACTCTCCGTCGTTAATTTTCAGGTCAACTCCGTCAAGCGCCAAAGTGCCGTTCGGGTATACCTTTCTAACGTTTTCAAATTCTATCATATTATTTTTCCCCTCATTATTTTCGGTTTATCGTCATATCTGCCAAACCGATGTCCTTGTTTTTGTTTACACTGCCCTAAAATTTTTTCCCCTTTAAACACACCAAAAGCTTGTATATATTTTCGGTTTTTTACAATTCCTCAATAATACAAGCATCAGCGTTTCTCAAATGATTTAAAATTTAATGGGTTTTGACGTAAGGTACTTCTGAACCATCAAAGCTACCTTAAACGTAATTGCGTGTTCAAACTCACGAAGATCAAGCCCCGTAAGTTTACGGATCTTCTCAAGACGGTAAACAAGCGTATTTCTGTGTACGAAAAGCTTTCTTGCTGTTTCCGACACGTTAAGATTGTTTTCAAAGAATGCCTGAATAGTCGAAAGAGTTTCGTGGTCAAGTGACTCAAGCGAACCTTTCTTGAATACCTCGTGCATAAACATCTCACAAAGCGTTGTGGGAAGCTGATATATAAGTCTTCCTATTCCGAGGTTTTCATAACTGATTATGTTTTTCTCAGTATCAAACACCTTACCGACTTCGATAGCGACCTGCGCTTCTTTAAACGACGTCGCAAGATCTTTTATGTTAGTAACCGCAGTACCGATACCGATAGATACTCTTGCAAAGAACTCGGTATTCAAAGTATCAGCGATCTGACGCGCGATCTTTTCCATCTCGCGCATATCGCAGTATCCCTTAACTTCGCTTATAAGAACAACGTCGCTTTCTCCTACGCTTATAACGTAATCCTTATTCTTGTCAGGGAACATATTCTGAATAATATCAAACGGCATAATATCGCTTTTTGAATGGAACTTGATAAGAAATACTATACGCTGTACGTCATTCAAAAAATGAAGTTCCTTTGATTTCATATATATGTCACTCGGAAGAATATTGTCGAGAATAATATTCTTCAAGAATGAACCCTTGTCATACTTTTCATCATATAAGTTCTTAATATTTGCCAACGAAATAGCAAGGATCATCGAAGTGCTTTCAGCCTTTCTGTCCTCACCTTCAACAAATACTATGTATTCAGCATTGGCGCTGTTACCCAAAGGACGATATGTATATCCGTCTCTTGTAACGGTCTCGCCCGTATAAGCCAACTCGTCTCTAACGTTATTTCTCGATTCGCCGATTTTGCCAAGCTCACTGCAGGAAATAACCACTCCGTTTTCATCAATGACACCTATAACTCTGTCAACTGCATCTTTCATTTGATGAATTATTCCCTGAAACACTCTGTTCGACATTTTGTTTTAGCTCCTTTTCAAAACTTCCATTTATCTGTTTAATATCTTGTAAAAATTAACTTCAATCACAATTCTTTTTCATAGGAAAGTGAGGATAAAACATACCCCGACGCCGTTTCTGTTCTAAGTATTCTTTTTCCCAAACTTACCGTTTTAACTCCACAGCTTCTGCAAAATTCAGCCTCGTTTACAGAAAAACCACCCTCGGGTCCGATCAAAAAAGATAATTCCTTTTCATTTTCGTGCGTTCTGAGAAACTCTTTGAACGTCAGCGTTTCCTCGTCTTCATAACACATAAACGAAATCCCGTTTTGTGTCATCTCGCTGACAGCGCTTTTTAAATCGGGCAGCCACCTTACAAAAGGAACGTAGCCTCTTCCGCTTTGCTTTGCCGCTTCAAGTGCAATTTTCTGCCACCTGTCACACTTTTTCTCGAAGCCTTTTGAATCGTACCTTGCGATGCATCTGTCACTCATAAAAGCAACGATACCGTATGCGCCCAGTTCAACTGCTTTTTGAACTATACTATCCATTTTATCGGACTTAGGACAAGCCTGATACACCGTTACCTTATACAAAGGCTCGGACACGTTTCGCTTAACGTCCTCTATTCTCGCCGTAACAGTATCAGCCGAAAACAATTCAAGAACACACTCGTACTCGTTTTTTTCGGTATCGCACACCACGATTCGCTCTCCTGCTTTCATTCGAAGCGACTTTGAAATATGTGATGCAGATTCGCCGTCAAGAGTAATCGTACTGCCGCCAATATTGACCGAATTGACAAAGAATCTTGGATATGACATGATCTTCCTCCTTTGTACAAATCGCTACACATTAGCCAGCATATTTTCCAAAATATTATACAACAATATGGTCATTTTGTCAAATGGATTTTTAATATTTTTACAAATTTTCGTGCACTTTTTTGTGCAATTTACAACAAAGTATCGTTAAATTGCATAAAAAATCATATCTTTTTAAACACAAATGCACACCAATCGTTCTCTTTTAATTCGTCAATAAGTACAAAACCTTTATCGCAAACAGCCGTCTTTACACGTTCTGCCTGAGGTTCTATGATGCCGGAAACAGCGCAAAGGCCGTCTTTTTTAACGTAATCGCCCATACATTCAGACAATCTTATTACGATATCGGCAACAATATTAGCGCAAACAAAATCATATTTTTCTCTTGTTTTGTCAGCATTTTGCATAAGGTCAGATACCTTGCAGAATATCTTATCTTGAACAGAATTTTCGACAAAATTTTCTTTTGCAACCTTTACGGCAACGGGATCAATATCGTAAGCATCAATTTTTTCAGCCCCCATTTTTGCGGCATAGATAGCAAGAATACCGCTGCCGGTTCCCATATCAAGAACGGTCATATCCTTTTTCAAATGTTTTTCCATTAAAGAAAGGCAAAGTCTCGTTGTTTCGTGAGTACCCGTACCGAAAGCCATTCCGGGATCCATTTTTATGATTACGTCGGTATCTTTTGCATCATATTTCTCCCACAAGGGAACGATGACTATATTTTTACCGCATTTAACAGGCTTGTAATACTGTTTCCAAGCATCTGCCCAATCGTCCTCGTCAACACCGATCACGTCAACTGTTACGTCAAGCCCCAAAAGAGAAAATCTGTCACGCAAAAACGTTACGCATTCGGCGTAGTTTTTTTCTTCGCTTACAAAGATGCTGACCGATACCTTTTCTTTATCTGCATTTATTATACTCTCGTCAAGAAGTTCGCCGTACATAGCGTTGAGCCCTTCTAAAACGTCGCTATAATCTTCAATCATAAGACCTTGGTCGACCATAGTCATAACAGCGCAAATTTCGTCTTTATCCTTAATATTTCCGCTTACCTTTATCTGTGTCCACTTCATTTTTTGTACCTCTCGCAGTGTTTTTGTGTCAATATCATTACTCTTTTGATTATAACATAAAATATGATATTTCGCAACAAGAATTATTACAACTGTAATATGGAAAGACTATCCAAATAAATATTATCAGCGCCTTTATCCGACAAGTTTGTTTAAAAATTATAAAACCCTCTCCGTCAGCCTACGGCTGCCACCTCTCCCAAAGTGAGAGGCTTATATCCTTCCCCAACAAGTACAGTTAAAAAGATATAATATATTATCCCATTTTAAAAAATTAAATTAATCCCCCGATATTATTTTTTCCGTCTTGGGTGAGCATAACCCGACCTAAACAGATTAAAAATCTTATATTTATGTACGATGCAGTGAAACAAAGCGTTTAGGGGGTGGGGATCAAAGGGCGGGGGGAATCGCAACCCCTCGCCCTTTTGGCGACTTCTTTGGTTACTTTCTTGTCGCAGCAAGAAAGTAACATAAAAAGTAAGTAAGTAAAGTTATTTTT